>NZ_PGVC01000046.1:0-26599 GCF_002860225.1 Bacillus sp. V33-4 | reverse complement strand
AGGTGGAACACCCTGAAACCCGAGGACAAGAAGACAATATCTAATTCCTGTTTTCTACTCTACTGATGATTTCTGCCTGACATTAATTGAACCCGCTATCACTGCATGCACGATGGAATAACGTCATAATATGAAATAAAAAAAGACCCCATAAAGGGATCTTTTGCGTATTGAGGCGGCTGGACTGCATGCCACATCGTGCATTTAATGTCTGCCGACTTACTCAATTTAGCTCATCGCTTAACTATTATAACACGAAGCCCGTTAACAAACAAGCAATACACATTTTCATTGTTCAAAACCGTTTAGTTGCTTTTCCTTTTCGCTTGATCCAAAATGAAAGAAACAAAATATAGTGAAATAGATGAATATGGCACAGACTGAAGATTAAACGATAAAGGGTGAACTTATATGAATTTAAAACCATTAAAAGGACAGCATCACGTCTCGGCAATCACTGCGAATGCAAAACGCAACTATGAATTTTATACAAAAACATTAGGCCTCCGCCTCGTTAAAAAGACAGTTAATCAGGATGATACCTCTGTTTATCATTTGTTTTATGCCGATGAACGGGGAAACCCCGGCACCGATTTAACCTTTTTTGAAATTCCAAATGCCGGAAACACTTATCACGGTACCAACAGTATTTCTGCCACTTCTTTAAGGGTTCCAACCGACGACTCCTTAACATACTGGAAAAATCGGTTTGCCGAGCTGGGAGTTGACCATGATGAAATATCGAATGCAACCGGACGCGCTACACTTGCTTTTCGTGACTTTGAAGGCCAGCGGTTAATACTTGTTTCCGATCAAAATAACAAAGGTGTGGCTGGCGGACATCCATGGGATAAAAGCCCGGTTCCTGCTGAACACGCCGTACGCGGACTCGGACCTGTACTATTAACTGTTGGCCAGCTTGAAGCAACCACGAATATTTTAACTCAGGTGATGGGTTTCAGGGAAAAGGGTACATATAACGAAGGTGATCAACAAGTTTTTGTGTATGAGACAGGAGAAGGCGGAACCGGAGCTGAAATACACCTTCAGGAACGAGCGGATCTTCCTGTTGAAAGGCCGGGCCGCGGCAGCGTGCACCATGTCGCGTTCAGGGTAGAAAATGAGGAAGAACTGAAACGATGGGCAGAGCTATTGAAAGAGCTGCGAATTCCCAATTCAGGTTTTGTGGAAAGATATTATTTCCGTTCAGTTTATTTCAGGGAGCCTAATGGAATTTTATTTGAGTTAGCAACAGATGGTCCTGGCTTTGAAGGTGACGAACCGTTTGAAAGTCTTGGAGAAAAATTGGCCTTGCCTCCTTATTTTGAAGACCGGCGCGAAGCCATTGAAGCAAGACTCAAGCCGCTTGATACAAAAGAATAATTGCGGTAAGACAAAGGAGCTAAATGAATGAAGCATATATTTATTAAAGGAAAAGATAAACATGCACCAACGCTTCTCCTTCTTCATGGAACCGGCGGGAATGAGGAAGATTTACTTCCTTTAGCAAATATTGTCGCACCACAAGCGTCAATCCTCGGTGTGAGAGGCAATATACTCGAAAACGGGATGCCGCGTTTTTTTAGAAGGTTGGCTGAAGGAGTCTTTGATGAAGAAGACCTCATTTTTAGAACGATCGAACTGAATGAATTTATTTCAGACAAGGCCACGGAATACGGATTTGACCGCAACCGAGTCGTTGCCCTCGGTTACTCCAACGGCGCAAATATAGCAGCAAGTCTTCTGTATCATGACGCAGAATCTTTGCATGGAGCGATTTTGTTCCACGCCATGGTTCCACTTAGAGGAAAGGAATTGCCTGATTTAAGCAACATATCCGTTTTCATAGGAGCCGGAAAACGGGACCCGCTTATCCCGGCAGCTGAAACAAAGGAACTCGCTGAAAACCTGCAGCAAGCAGGAGCCAGTGTCACGGAACATTGGGGAGAAGGCGGACACGAACTAACAAGAGAAGAAGTCAACAAAGCAAAAGAATGGTTTGAGCTAAAATATCAATAAAAGCATAAATAACAAAAGCCCTCTTATTTCAAAACGGAGGGTTTTTGTTATTCTTCCAGATGAAGAAGATAACCTGAAGATAAATGAACACTATAAAACGGATGACAACTAAACGGATTTTCCTGACAAAAGTACTGTAATCGTAATGTACTTGTAAAAAGGAGCGGTTATATTTGGAGAAATCCAACAACAGCTTAATTTGGTATAATAGAAACAATACTTAATTCCTAAAAAGAAATGATCTATGAAAAGCCAAGGAGACAAAATGAAAAATTTACAGCCTTATTGGGAAGCGGTTGTACGGTTTTGGAAGAATAAACATTTAAGCCAGATTTTATTATTAATTTTACTGGTATTTATTTTATTATCCATTCTCTTTTTTGCCTTTATGGCAAGCACCGCAAATGTACAGTCTTTAAAGGACGGTTTAAAGCAATCGGCCGTTATTTATGATAAAGATGGCGATATCGCCAGCAAACTGGCAACAAATCGGACTGAGGGAGTCTCGATTGAAGAGCTGCCAGAACATATGAAATATGCCGTGATTGCCATTGAAGATGAACGTTTTTATGAACATAACGGATTTGATATAAAGGGGATTGCCAGGGCATTTTTTCGTAATCTGTTTGCCGGGAGAATCACTGGCGGGGGAAGCACGATTACCCAACAGCTGACGAAAAACGCACTGCTATCGCCTGAAAGGTCATATAAACGGAAAGTCGAGGAGTTATTTTTAGCGATTGAAATTGAAAACAATTATAAAAAAGACGAGATTCTCGAAATGTACTTAAATCAAGTTTATTTCGGGAGCGGCGCCTGGGGAATTGACCATGCAGCAACAAAGTATTACAACAAAGGGATCAATGAGGTCACGATCAGTGAGTCCGCCCTGCTTGCAGGGTTGCTTCAGGCTCCTTCCGCATACAATCCTTACGAGAATTACGACCAGGCCATCGAGCGGAGGGACATTGTCCTTGCTAAAATGAAAGAAATCGGTGCAATCTCTGCAGATGAATATAAAAGTGCAAAAAGCGAAAAGATCCAGCTAGAAGATGGCGGCGGCAGCTTTATCGAACGCGAATATCCATATTATATAGATGCTGTGCTCGACGAAGCTATTCACAAATACGGCCTGACCCAGGAGGAAATTTTAACACGCGGATACCGGATCTATACCGAAATGGACCAGAATCTTCAATCGAGCCTTGAGACCGTATACGAACGCGATTCCCTTTTTCCAAGAGGTAAAAAAGATGCCCTTGTCCAAAGCGGGGCGGTGTTGCTTGATCCGGAAACCGGAGGAGTACGCGGGCTTGTCGGCGGACGGGGAGAAGCGGTGTTCCGCGGTTTTAACCGTGCAACCCATATTAAAGCACAGCCGGGCTCAACGCTAAAACCGCTTGCCGTCTATACGCCGGCTCTTGAAGAAGGCTACCTGCCTACTTCGATCCTGAAAGATGAACCGATGTCTTTTGGTTCTTATACACCCGAGAATTTCTCAAAGACATATGAAGGCGACGTTCCGATGTACCAAGCGGTTGAGAATTCGCTAAATGTACCGGCTGTTTGGCTCCTCGACCAAATTGGGATTGACAAAGGACTGGATTCCTTAAAACGGTTTGGCATTCCAGTTGAAAAAGAGGATAAATACCTTGGGATTGCCCTTGGCGGGATGCATAAAGGCGTGTCACCGCTACAGCTGGCTGAAGCATATTCTGTTTTTCCCAACAACGGAAAAAGAACTGATTCACATCTGATTACGAAGATTGTCGGTCCAACCGGAAATGTGATTGCGAAAAGAAAAGCAACAACAGAACGGGTAACTACAAGAGCTGTTGCCAAGCAAATGAATTCAATGCTTTTGAATGTCGTTGAAACCGGGACAGGCAAAGGTACAAACATTCCGGGTCTGCAAATCGCCGGAAAAACCGGCTCCACCCAGTTACCATATAATGATATCAACGGGACAAAAGATCAGTGGTTTGTCGGCTATACTCCAACCCTTGTCGGTGCGGTATGGCTTGGTTATGACCAAACCGATCGGGAACACTATTTGCCTAACAGCAGTTCTGATACTGTTGTACCCATCTTTCGGGCGATCATGGAAAATTCGCAACCATTTATTAAACCTGGTGATTTCAATACTGACTCGGTAAATACACAATTGAATGGATCCAGTGATACAGAGCAGTTTCAGGAGTCAATAAAAGAGCAGGCTGAGAAAATTGAAGGCAGGCTCAAGGAAGAAATGCCGAAATGGAAAGAGAAATTGAATGAAGGAATCGATGATCTAGAAAAGTTCGGAGATAGAATAAGGAATAAGTGGGAAGAGATTAGAAATTAAATTAGTGAGCAGTCTTGACTGTTCTTTTTTTTTGACTTATTTTCATAAAAAAGCTAGGATAGGTTATTGCTATAATTAAATTAGCAAACTGCTAGCAAATGATATCTCAAAGATAGGAATGAGACTATATAATGGATAACAAAGAAAGAATTCAGCTCAACGTACGAATCGGAAAGGAAACTGCAGATAAATTGGATGAGATCGTCGATTATTATCAGGAAAATACCAAAATCGGGCGTATTTATAAAAGTGATGTCCTGACTGATATTATCGAGAAATCATACGAAGTCATGAACAAGCAAAAAGCGATCAATAAACGGAATTATTAACAATACTGATACGTGTGAAATGACTAATTCATTTAGGGAGTTTATTTTACCTGTTAAAAAGGAATTATATTTGTATCATCATTGGGCCTGTTAGAAATTTTAAAATAAGGTGATTCTATGCGCGATGTTACGTTAACAAATATTTTCCAACATCGAATTGCACAAAAATATTTAACAAGATCAGGGCTGGCCCATGCGATTGCCGTTTCTTATCATGCTTTTCATTTGGCGAAAGAACAAGGAGAAGATATTGATATTGCAGCCAAAGCAGGTTTTCTTCATGATATTGGCCATTATACATGGTACAAGAACGGCAAATGGGACTACAACCTGTATAAGCAAAATGACATTCACGCTATTAAGGGAGCGGAACGCGCACATAAACTGTTAATTCGGCTTGGGGAAAATCCAATCAAGGCAAAGAACATTGCCCTGGCGATTCTTTTTCACACTGACTCCTTTTTGCCTGGCGGTGAAGTAGTCAGATCTCCTATTCAGACGATTATTAAGCTCGCCGATGAAAAGGATGAAGAACCTGGTGGAGCGCATCACTACCGTAACATAGATCTCGACCGGGCGATGCGGAGCTTGCAGCGGCTTGATGAAATGATAGATAGCAGCATTTCGGATGAGAGTGCAGGATAATAAATATTTGTAACACTATTCAATATTCTGGTAAAAGGGCTGTTACTTTTATTTCTTTCGGTAAAAATGTTATGATTATCTATGATTTTTTAAACATAAGGAGATGATTTAAATGGCAAAAACAGGATACATAGAATTAGCAGATGGAGCTAAGCTTAGCTTTGAGCTATACCCTGAGGAAGCTCCTAACACAGTGGCCAACTTTGAAAAGCTAGCTAATGAGGGCTTTTACGATGGATTAAACTTTCACAGAGTAATCCCGGGATTCGTAAGTCAAGGCGGATGCCCTAATAAAAATGGAACTGGCGGCCCTGGTTACACAATTAAATGTGAGACAGAAGGCAACCCTCATAAGCACGTAGCAGGGTCTTTATCAATGGCTCATGCTGGTAGAGATACAGGAGGCAGTCAATTCTTTATTGTACATGAGCCCCAACCTCATCTTAACGGAGTTCATACCGTTTTTGGTAAAGTTACAGAAGGCTTAGAACATGCTCTTAACATGAAACAAGGAGCAGATATTAAGACAATAAAAGTATCTGAGTAATACATTAAGGGGAGCAGAAATGCTCTCTTTTTTATGTCTGAGTAATACACGACAATTTTACAAAAACCAAAAGAGGAGAGACCGATAATGGAACCAATCCCTGATCACTTAAAAGAAGGTCTTGATATGATCTTCGTTGGATTTAATCCAAGCATTCGATCTGCTGAGATAGGACATCATTATGCAAATCCTAATAATCGATTTTGGAAAATATTATATGAGGCAGGCTTTACACCAAGAAAATACCACACAACGGAAGATCATCTGCTTTTAGAACTTGGCTATGGCCTTACAAACATTGTTCCGCGGCCCACCAAAGCTGCCGATGAAATTACAAAAGAAGAATATACGAAAGGCAAGCAGCAATTGAGGGGGAAAATTCAGCAATTCAAGCCGAAAATCGTTTGTTTTGTCGGCAAAGGAGTATATCAAGAATATAGTGAAAAAAAAGATGTTAATTGGGGAAGGCAGGAGCAATCTGTGGTGAACGGAACAATCGATTTTGTTGCGCCTTCTTCGAGCGGATTGGTGAGAATGAAAATTGATGCGATAGTAGAAATTTATCGCGACTTGCTTTCTTTGCTCGCTACTATACAAGCTCAAAAAAAGTAAGAATTTCATACAAAATGTCCAACTTTTGGAGCATAATAATCTATTAAGCTATAAAAACAACACTCCATTCGAAACTGTTTTCATTTAGTTAGAATTGTTAAAATATAGCCAACATCCAGAACCGGCTTCAATTTTATCGATAGGGAGGGAAAGAAATGGAGCATTATGTCCGCGTGATTCCGTACCAAGTGATACAACAGGTTGAAAGCATTAATGAGGTTCCTTCAGGGGTGGAATTGATTCAAGCACCAAAGATTTGGGCAGAGACGAAAGGAAAAGGAATGACAGTAGCCACTTTAGATACGGGCTGTGACATCAGCCATCCAGATCTAAAAGGGCGAATTATTGGCGGGCGCAACTTTACAACCGATGATGGTAGTAACGCGAATGTTTACAGGGATTACAATGGGCATGGCACCCACGTTGCCGGAACAATTGCTGCTGAGGGAAACGATTTCGGGGTAATCGGTGTAGCTCCAGAAGCGAACCTGCTTATTGTAAAAGTGTTGGATAAAAATGGATCAGGGCAATATGATTGGATCATTAATGGCATACTCTATGCTATCGAACAAAAGGTAGATATTATTTCAATGTCTCTTGGCGGTCCAAATGATAATCCTGAACTGCATGAAGCTATCAAAAAAGCGGTAGAAAACAATATCCTTGTAGTTTGCGCCGCTGGAAACGAGGGAGACGGCAACGACTCGACAGATGAATTTGCCTACCCGGGTTGCTACAATGAAGTTATTAGCGTAGGGGCGATCAATTTGGAGCGACGATCGTCGGAATTTACAAATTCACATAACGAAATCGATTTAGTCGCGCCAGGTGAAAACATCGTTTCAACCTATCTTGATGGAAAGTACGCTTCGTTGAGCGGGACTTCAATGTCTGCTCCGCACGTAGCGGGCGCGCTTGCTTTAATCAAAGATTCAGCCAATAAAGCATTTGAACGAAAGCTTTCAGAACCAGAGCTATATGCACAGCTAATCAAAAGAACGGTACCGTTGGGGCATTCTCCCAAGCTTGAAGGAAACGGACTTGTCTATTTAACCGTCTTGGAGCATTTAAATAAAGTGTTTGATCAAGAATTTCAGGCAAAGGTGTTAGGGTCGTCATGAACGATTTAATGCAAGCACTGGAAGCCGCAAAAGCGCACTTGATCACAAATAGAAAGCAGCCATACTATGACGAGCATTATGATGCAACGTTAAAGGAAGATTATTACCGGGCTATAAGCGATGAAAATGAACTGATAAAGAATGATATCCAAGCGCTTATAATAAAAACTCACCTTACAGAACTCACTTATTCTCCGCACCGCTACGTCTACCCATGGGTAGATTTGCAGGAAAATGGGGAATTGAAGAGTTTGTATTCCGGGAAAAAGATGGACGCTCTGAAAACGATCGAACAAGATATCAAGCTGCTTGAACAGATTAAAGGTCGGGGAATAGGTGCTTTATCCGGACAAAATATTCTTAATTGTGAGCATGTTGTTCCCCAATCATGGTTTGATGAAAAGGAGCCGATGAGAGGAGACCTGCACCATCTTTTTGCTTGCGAGCCTTCGTGCAACAGCATGAGAAGTAATTTCCCGTACTTTGATTTTCCTTCCTATACACCAGAAGGCCGGATTTTTGGAATTAGAGAAGGGTGCGGAATGGTAGAAAACGGGCGATTCGAACCGGAATACGGTAAAGGAATTGTCGCCAGGGCAACTCTATATTTTTTCATCAGGTACGAAGGCGCAATTAATATCAAAGAGAAAGTCGACCTAAACTTTTTGCTGGATTGGCATCACAGCTTTCCGGTCAGCATTTATGAAAAACACAGAAATGCAGCCATACATGAACTGCAGGGAAACAGAAACCCGTTTATTGATTATCCGGAATGGGCTGCGAGGATCATAAATACAAACTAATATCAAAGAGTCGCCATAAAACTGTGGCGGCTCTTTTTAGTAAGTTTCAAAATGGCTTTCTTAAAATATTGATTTTTATTAAAATGAAAGAGTAACAAAAAGAAAGTTTTTTAGCAATGAGTAAGAGGAAAGGATAAAATATGGGGATATTTACCGAAAGAGCAATTGCAATAATAAAAAACATACCAGAAGGCACAGTTATGACTTACGGACAAATTGCGCGGTTGGCAGGGAGCCCCGCGGTGCCAGGCAAGTAGTGAGAATCCTTCATTCTATGAGCAAAAAATATAACTTGCCGTGGCATCGAGTCATCAATTCCAAAGGCGAAATAGGCTTGAAAGATGATGAACACTACATGGTTCAAAGGCTGTCTCTTGAAAGCGAAGGAATAACCTTCACAAACGAACGCTGCATCGATCTGGTCCAATATCAGTTTCATCCTGATATCGAATGAATGTTTAAGCTGGTTAAACGTCCCAACGTATACAGGCATATTAACAGGCATAACTCCAATGGAATTAAACTTCATCACCGCGTCGATCCAACTTCATCACATATTCTTTTACCATATCTACAGTGACATATTTACGGGGCGGAACAATTCC
Source organism: Bacillus sp. V33-4 (assembly GCF_002860225.1). Taxonomy (NCBI): domain Bacteria; kingdom Bacillati; phylum Bacillota; class Bacilli; order Caryophanales; family Bacillaceae; genus Bacillus; species Bacillus sp. V33-4. Next base: position 17,574 of record NZ_PGVC01000046.1, on the reverse strand, counting down.
TTGTTTCGATAGTTCATTCATTTCGCCGGTCACTTGATTAATTTTATCTGTCGTAAACTCACTGCCTTGTTTGCACAATATAATCGCTTCTTCAATATAATGTTCCCTCTGCTTATCTAAAGCCAGGAATTCATCAATAATTTTATTTTGTTTTTTCACATGCTTTGTAATCGCTTCGTGTACACTCATAATTTCACCCCTAATGATCTTCGCTTTATTTCAATATATTATCAGCTTTTTACCGGTAAGTTAAGAATATTTGCTTTATCATCATAAAAGTATATGAGGGTTTGTACATTGATATGCTCCATGTATCAACCTGATTAACGCACATTTACAAAACCGGCCGTCAATCAGAGTTCATATATATGGTATGGTTTGAGTAAAATATGGTAGTTCCAGAAAACAGTCCTTTTTCCTCAGGAACAAAATAAAGGTAAGAAGCCTTTCCATAAAGAAGTGTTACATATCAAAAATGGAAGGTGGTAATGGCTCATGAAACAGAAAATGAAAATAATTATAAGCATTATGTTGATTTTTGTGTTGGCTTTTGTCCCTTACATTCATGAAAATGGACCTCCTGTTCAAGCAACTGAAGAAGGGGGAACGCTCGTCCAGCAGCTGAACGAACTTTTAAATAATGATCCGCACTTGAAAGGTGCACTGGCAGGTGTTAGTGTACGTTCTGCTTCTACAGGCGACATGATCTATGAGCATATTGGCGATATCCGGTTAAGACCTGCCTCCAACATGAAGCTTTTTACAGCAGCAACAGCCTTATCAACACTTGGACCAAACCATGTATTCACAACAGAATTACTGACTGATGGAACTGTAAAAGGGAAAATACTGCGCGGAAATCTTTATTTAAAGGGAAAAGGAGACCCAACACTGCTGAAAACTGATTTTGACAACATGGCGAAAGAACTACAACAATCAGGTGTTAAAATGATCCACGGTGATTTGATTGGAGATGATACATGGTACGATGATGTCCGCTACTCGACCGATGTATCATGGAGCGATGAAACCGAATATTATGCTGCCCAGGTATCCGCTTTAACCGCCTCACCCAATGAAGACTTTGATGCCGGGACCGTCATTGTCGATGTAAATCCCGGCAGCCAAGATGGTGACCAACCAATGGTTTCATTAACACCTCAAACCGATTACGTAGAAATTATAAACCTCGCAAAAACCGTTCCCGCTGACGGAAAAAAAGAAATCAAGATTGAACGGGAGCATGGATCGAACACCATTACAATTGAAGGAACAGTCCCGCTGCAAGCAAGCAGATCAAGAGAATGGGTAGCGGTGTGGGAGCCGAGCGGTTACGCGCTGGACTTATTTAAACAATCATTGTCAGAGCATCACATCCGAATATCGGGAAAAGTAAAAACGGGAGCCACCCCTGAATCCGCGAAGCTGGTCTCAGCTCATCAATCGATGCCATTATCCGAACTGCTCATTCCTTTTATGAAATTAAGCAACAATGGGCATGCTGAAACACTCGTCAAGGAAATGGGGAAAACTGTTAAGGGTGAAGGCAGCTGGGAAAAAGGACTCGAAGTTATCGAAGCAGAGTTGCCCAAATATGGGGTGAATACCGAAACATTGGTCTTAAGGGACGGATCAGGTATATCGCACGTTAATTTAATTCCTGCTAATGAGCTTTCCAGTCTGCTGTATTCCGTGCAGGGACAAGAATGGTTTCCGGTTTTTCTGAACTCATTGCCCGTTGCCGGTGCGTCGGAAAGAATGGCAGGCGGAACATTGCGAAACCGCATGAAATCGCCGCCTCTTCAGGGAAATGTCAAAGCAAAAACAGGCACGATCTCCACTGTCAGTTCTCTATCTGGGTATGTGAATACGAAAAGCGGCGAAACGCTAATTTTTTCGATCGTTTTGAATAATTTGCTTGACGATACAAAAGGAAAAGAAATCGAAGATAGGATTTGTGCGATATTGGTCAATCAATAACTATGGAAGATTAGAAAAGCAAAGCGCGCAAGAACTATAAAGGGTCTGTCTCCAATTAATAGCAGACAGACCCTACTTTATTATGGCTTCACTAAAATCTTCACTTGATTTTTTTCTCTCATCAGGGCGTTAAAGCCTTTGTCAACAATTTCATCAAGGGCGATCCGTTCAGTCACCAGGTTTTCGGCTGTAAAATAGCCCTGTTTCATCAATTCCATAACAGCCGGGAAGATGTCGCGATAAGCAATGATTCCCTTGACCGATCTTTCTTTTAACACGATATTGTTCGGCAAGATTGATGCATTCGACTCCCAAATGCTGACGATAATCGTCTCACCTTCAAATGATGTACTGTCAATACATTGCTGGAGCACAGCCGGGACCCCGGTAACTTCAAAGGCAACGTCCACTCCGCCATTTGTAAGCTGCTGAAGCTTGGCAACAACATCTTCTTCAGCAGGATTAATGACAGCTGTGACACCGAGTTCCTTCGCTTTGGCAATCCGTTCAGGGGATAATTCTACCGCATAGATTTCGGAAGCACCAGCAGCTTTTAATGCATCAATCAACAATAAACCGATCGGCCCTGCTCCGTATACGGCAGCTTTATCGCCGGCTTTTAATTTACTTAAGCGTACTGAATGTAACGCTACAGCAGCGGGCTCAACAAGTGCACCCTGTTCAAAAGAGAGGCCCTCAGGCATTTTATGCACCATATGCTCATCTACCATAGTGAATTCTGAAAAGCCTCCGCCCCCGCCGGATAAACCATGGAAACCTAATGAATCACAAAGATTGTATTTCCCTTTCTTACAGGCAGCACATTCACCGCAGGAAAGAATCGGCTCAACAACGACAGGGTCACCCACTTTTACTTTGGTTACGCCTTCGCCGACTTCGGCCACTTTTCCGGAAAATTCATGTCCCATCACAATAGGGGCTAATTCCTTACTGACCGGATGCGCAACCTCAACGGGAATGAAGATTGGTCCAGCCGCATATTCGTGTAAATCACTGCCACAAATACCACACCATTCGACTTTGATTTTAACTTTACCCGGTTGAATTTGCGGCTCTTCGATTGTTTCTACCCGAATATCCCTGGCATTGTACCATCGTGCACTTTTCATAAGAAAACCTCCATTATGTATGATCGTCTACTCTATAATTTTACTACTGCTAAAATAGTAATATTAAATTCAGATAAGAACTTTCTGTTACAAAATCATGCTTAATCGACATCGCAGTTATACCTTTAAACAGTAATTAATTGATTGCAGAAGAAAGCTGCTGCTGTTTAAAAAATCCGGTATAGAATTATCCCTAATTTCACAACCTAGGATCAGTAACAGGGAGAACGGAAGTGATCTCATGAAATTCGGATGTCATGTTAGTATAAGGCATGGTTACTTGGAAGCAGCAAAACATGCAGCAGCCATAGAAGCTGCTGCTTTTCAATATTTCCCCAAAAACCCGCGAAGCCTGTCAGTTAAGGATTTCAATAAAATTGACGCGAAGCTTTGTCAAGAGTTTTGCCAGGAGCACAAGCTTGAGTCAGTTGCCCATACACCCTATCCAACAAGTCTTACACCGGAAAATGATGAAAAGAAGGAAAAGGTAATCATGTCATTGCTCAATGACTTGGAAATTGCTGATTCTTGCGGCTCGATTGGTGTGGTTGTCCACTTTGGAGGCAGGGTCAGTGATAAGGATCCTCTCGCCAGCTACCAACTGATGATCTCGATACTCAATGAGATCATTGCTAAGTGGGAGGGGGATTGTTTAATCTTACTTGAAAACAACGCTGGAAAAGCAGGAGCAATCGGAACAACACTGGAAGAGATCGTTCAGGTTCGTAACCTAGTTGATTTTCCCGAGAAAATCGGTTTTTGCCTTGACACTTGCCATGCTTTTGCAAGCGATCTGTGGAATGGCGAGAACCATCCTGAATTTATTGAAAACGGTAAGGAATTAGGATATTTGAAGAATTTGCGTGTGATCCACTTTAACAATTCCAAGTATCCAGCCGGCTCTGGTAAGGACCGGCATGCCAATATTTTTAAGAATGGCCACATTTCCGAAGATCATTTTGATCAATTAATCAAAACTCCGTTACTAAAAAAAATCCCTTTTATATTAGAAACACCTAAAGACGCAAATTTTACCCACAAAGATGAAATCAAGCTGTTAAAGAAAAAGTGGGCATAGATTCAATTCAGCTTTAGTGGCTCGCATAGGATACAAAACAGATAACTGCGATCTGATAGTAAAACACATTGACAATAAACTGCGAAAGGAGGAAGAGAATGAGGAATTACAGATACATACTGGACAAGCAATTTCAAGCTAATTCTGTTGCGGATGACTTGCGAATCCAATTAAGAATGAACCGGATGGACGATGATGCAAAAGTAACTGCTGTAGAAAACCGAAATGAAGTTCTCGTACAGGTTCATGTAGGCGATGACTCTCTTGAAGAAGTAGTAAGCAGCTTCATGGATAGCTACAATCCGAATGTCATTCTTGAATAGGTGTGAGGGGGAGGCATAGAGGTCTCCCTTTTCTTAATCCAATTCCAGTCGTCCAATCTTATTTATTTATAACTTCTGTAAGTTCCATTAAAATAGATACCAGAAATACTACTACGAGGAGAATACTATTTTATGAAATTGGTTTCATGGAATGTGAATGGCTTAAGAGCCTGTGCTGGAAAAGGATTTTTGGATTATTTTAAAGAAGTGGATGCGGATATATTCTGCGTGCAGGAAACAAAACTGCAGGAAGGCCAAATCAATCTTAATTTGGAGGGTTATAGCCAATATTGGAATTATGCTGCAAAAAAAGGATATTCAGGCACTGCGATATTTTCAAAGGTGGAGCCGCTGTCTGTCCAATATGGGATTGGCCACGTCTTGGATGACGAGGGAAGAGCGATCACATTGGAATTTGAGGACTTCTATGTCGTGAATGTTTATACACCAAATTCCCAGCGCGATTTGGCCAGAATCGAACGACGAATCGATTGGGAAGACCATTTTCGCCAATACTTGATTGAATTGGATACGATTAAGCCGGTCATTTTCTGCGGCGACTTAAATGTGGCCCACAATGAAATTGATTTGAAAAATCCGAAGTCGAACAAAGGCAATTCCGGATTTACTGATGAAGAACGCGGTAAAATGTCCGAATTGCTGAATAGCGGCTTTATCGACACATTCCGTTCTTTATACCCTGAGAAGGAAGGTGCCTATACATGGTGGTCGTATATGAACAAAGTAAGGGAACGCAATATCGGCTGGCGCATTGACTATTTCATCGTTTCTGAGAGATTGGCAGAGTCGATTGAGGACTCAGAAATCCATTGCGATGTGATGGGCAGTGATCATTGTCCGGTGGTGTTGAAGCTAGCTTAAAGACAAAAGAGCAAACAAGGTCAACGTTCCGCTTCATTCTTTTTGATATAATCATACAAAGCAAGGATAATTTATAAGTATACTTATAATTTTATCCTTGCTTCTTTTTATGAAACGTTTAAATCGCTGCGTCAATCAATTTTAATAATATGGTCTTGGATAGTAGTAAGGGTACGGGATGATAAACGGAAAAACGAAGTACGGATACGGGAATCGGCGGCGGCGAAATCGGCGAAATCTTCTCCGGTAACCACCATATCCGCCATAACCGCCAAATTGTCTGTAATCGTCCGTACTTTCATCAACCTCTTCTGGTACTAGCATCGTCACGCCTTCATTGTCGGTACCTTCAATAATTCCTTCAACTCTTGAACCATCAGTTAAGTGACCAATGACATGGTAAGACGTATACCTTTCACATTTGCTCTTTACGTTTCTAACGTCTTGATCAGTTTCATCCCACTCATTTAGTGGGTTAGCATTTTCATTATTGTTCATTCTAATGCCTCCTCTCGAAAACAGATTATTCATCTATCATTTCAAACGTTACATCATCTTAACTCTCTTTTTAAAAAATTGGTTAAAGCAGAATTTTGATAACTGACTATCAGTTTCTATGAGACTGCCTATGGAGAATTTATTCCTCAACTTAAACATAAAAGGCAACTCCCATGTGCAGGGAAGTTTCCTTTATTATTCCTTTTTTTAAGTTCTAGGTTTAAATATGATAGCGCCATAATAAATAATTGCGATGATTATTCCTAACAAACAAAGAGGTTACCGCCCCAACAATAAAAATCGTTATGACTGAAAAGATAAAGCTTCGGGCCCCTAACGTTTTAAAGGCCATCAACGCTACAAGTCCATCAATCAGAAAAATAATCAGTCCAATGTTTATCGATGCAGCCTTTGAGATGATATGTGCCAATAAGTCAGTACCACCCGTGCTTGCCTCGAAGCGGAGAAGGACCCCGATTCCGACTCCAATGATGATCCCGCCTAAGATGGAACTGATCAATATGGGCAAGGGAAAATGGCTTTGTAATGGTGCCAGCCAATCAATAAAAAACGAAGAAACGACCAGTCCTTGAAAACTGCTCATAAAATAATTACGTTCCTTGAACCACGCATACATACAAAGAGGAATACTCAACAAAAACATCGAGATCCCGGTCTGGAAACTGAAGTAGTAATGGAGAATAAGGGCAATCCCGACAATCCCTCCATCCAACAATTGGTGGGGTACTAAAAAACCATTAATTCCAATCCCAATTAACAGGCTGCCGACAAAAATAGCCGCAAGTTTATGAATGATAATGATCACCTTGCTTTTCCATTGTTTACTTTGTACAATATATGTTTCATGTGGACGACCTTGCAGCCAGAAGCGGAAAAGCGACAAGTCTTGTCTACATATAATATAGAAGTTGCTGCAAAAAAAGACTTCCAATTTCAATATTCCTTTTTAAAAAAACAGAACGTTTTGGAGAGCATCATTAGAATTTGATAACAGATAAGATTGAACGAGTTTTACAACCTGTAGAAGTGCGGGAATTAAATTGAATGGATAAAAAACTTTGGCGCCTAATCTAAGGTGCCTTTTTTGGTCTTTTTCCACTCTCACATTAATAAATAATGTAAAATAGTATCCTCCTTAAAAAATAGAATATTGAAAAAATAAATCAAATGAAATATATTGGTTTTATGAAAAAGGATTGAAATGATTAGACTTTAGCTGACAGGCTGGTTGAAGAAAGTCGTTAGGCCTTGGCAAGAATCAAATACAGACCTGAGGTGAAATTTTGCGCCCGATATTATTAGGTATTTTTGCAGCTTTCTTTTTTTCGGTTACATTTGTTCTGAACAGGTCAATGGAATTGTCTGGCGGGAGCTGGATATGGAGTGCGTCATTGCGGTTTATTTTTATGGTTCCGTTCCTTTTAATAATAGTCCTGGCAAGAAGAAACCTGTTGCCACTGTTAAAAGCAATGAAGGAGCAACCACGATCCTGGCTGCTGTGGAGTTTTGTAGGATTCGGATTATTTTATGCACCGATATGTTTTGCCGCTGCCTATTCACCGGGTTGGCTGGTTGCAGGAACTTGGCAAATCACGATCATATCAGGTTCATTACTGGCACCAGCTTTTATTGAAACGATTCAAACGAAGAATGGTCCTATCAAGATTAGAGGGGAAATTCCGTACAGAGGCCTTATGATGTCAGTGGTCATTCTGGTAGGCATTGTTCTTATGCAAATTGAAAACACAAGCCATATTTCTTTTGGCGCCTTATTTTTAGGAATCATCCCGGTTATCATTGCGTCATTTGCTTATCCGCTGGGAAACCGCAAGATGATGGAAATTGGCAAGGGCCGTTTGGATGCTTATCAGCGGGCGTTAGGGATGACTTTAGCCAGCTTGCCCTTCTGGTTCTTGCTCGCTTTTTATGGTGTTTTTACCGTCGGTCTGCCGGGTAGTGATCAGGTGATGCAGGCCGTTTTAGTTGCGATTTGTTCTGGCGTCATCGCGACCGCTCTGTTCTTCAAAGCAACAGATTTGGTGAGGGGAGACATGCAAAAATTAGCTTCGGTCGAAGCCACTCAGTCAATGGAAGTTCTATTTGCGTTAGCATTGGAGCTTATATTTTTATCAATTAATTTTCCGACACTATTATCTTGGACAGGAATCTTTTTAGTTATCCTCGGAATGATTCTACACAGCTATGCATCTCAGAAAAGAACAGTAAATCGCAAGCAGCCAGTTGGCATTTCATAATTGAACAACTTCAGGAAAACTGATTCCGTAGGGGGGTCAGTTTTTTATTGTTGATCAGCACAAAAGCCACAGGTTAAAAAAACCGTATAAATTCTGATCATATTAATGATGGAAACGAATAAAATATGGGGATAGTTGTCCACAGGTACAGTATAATCAATCAGTCCAAACATACGACAGGAATGATCCAAATGAAAAAATTCATCCGTAAAAGTGGACTAGTACTTGCCGGGGGTGCAATTCAAGGAATGGGAATGGGATTGTTCCTTTTTCCCCATGCTATTCCTTCCGGGGGAGCAGGTGGGATCGCCGTGTTGTTAAATTATTGGTTTACGATGAATATGGGGTTTTCTCTTTGGCTTACAAATTTTTCGGCGCTGGTACTTGCGATCAAATATATAGGAAATCGATGCGCCTTATGGACGATGGCCGGGATCACCATCGCATCCTTTTCCGTTTATTTTTTTCAGCACAGTATTCAAATCTCTAACCGGGCCCTGGTAGTTGATCTCTTACTAGGATCAATTTTATTAGGGACCGGCGTAGGGATTTTACTGCGTCAAGGCGTCTCCAACGGCGGAGTCGGCGTCATCGCCCTGATTATCTCGTCTGCACGGAATACCCTTCCTGGGAGACCTTTATTTATGATTAATTGCAGTATATTTATCCTTACAGCCGTGATTATCGATTGGAAAATTATTGTACTAGCCTTGTTCAGCCAATGGATTTCAACAAAAATGGTCGATTTGGTATGCGGGATTGATTTTTACCAGTCCTATACTTTTAACTGGCGGAAAAAATAACGATCCATTAAACGTACTTATAGCGAACAGGGGTATCCTTCTTTTTATGTCCGTCTTTTCCTTCAACATGTATCATCGTTAAGGCAAGCAACCCGACGATAAGCGTAAGAATAGCGATTGATAAAAACATCCCGGTTCTGGACCATGCCATCAAACGGGTGAAAATAGGCGGACCAATCGCAACACCGAGGAACCGGACAGATCCGTATAAGGACGTCACGAATCCTCTTCGTTCCTTGCCGACTGCGCCAGTAATAATGCTATTCACACATGGGAGAATGAGTCCTGATCCAACGCTGCTTAATAATAATACCGTCAAAAACGGGACAAGTTTATCAACTAAAATGAGAGACGCATAAGATATCGTCATGAACAAAAATCCTAATATTACCAATTTTTTCATTTTCTCAAGGTTTTTCCCGATTTTACTGCCGGTGATATACGATGTTGTAACCATGACAAGTAATGGTATTGCCAGAATTAGACCTTTCATAACACCATCTATTTTGTACTGGCTTTCAAACAAATCGGATAGATAAAAGAGAATCCCGAACAAAGTAAATAAAACGGTTCCACCAGCCAGATAGGTAGTGAAAAGCCATCTTCCTTCAAACTTGAATACGGTTAAAAGACCTCTCACATATTTCCCAAAGGGAGGGGGTGCCTGTCTGTTTCTTTTCTCTTTTATAAAAATCCATGTTAATAAAATTGAAAAAAAACATATTGCCGGGAAAGCGAAAAATACCGAGTACCATACAATTAGGCCAAGCAGAGATCCGAGAATAGGCGATAACACCTTTCCCAATCCGTTGGACGCCTCAACAATCCCGAGCACACGGCTTTGTTCTCCGCCTTTAAATAAATCGCCGGTTAAAGCCATCGCGAGTGGGGCAGTGCCGGCAGCACCGATCCCCTGCAAGATTCTGCCGATTATAATCCAGATATATGGGGATGGAAAAGAAGCAGCTGCAAAACCTGCGAGCAAGCCGCCAAGCCCATACAAAATCAAGGCAGGAATAATGATAACCTTGCGTGAAAGCCGGTCAGACAGATAGCCAAGAATCGGAATGGAAATCGCTGCAGCAGCCGAAAAAACAGTTATTGTCAAACTTACCTGCAATTGAGAAAGGTTCAAAGCGGATTTCATTGCAGGGAAAACCGGGATTAACATCGAGTTTCCCAATGTCATAATCAGTGGTATCGAACCGATTGCCGTAATGGTCATACCCTTGTTTTTAGCCACTTCAATCTTCACGTCCTTCAGTGTTGTAGTACCTTGACTGGAACATTATTTAATATTTAACGGAGGGGGAACAAGCCATCCTTTATCTTTTGTTATTTTTAGCAGTTTTGACTCATATTCTGCTTTTTGTGTATGGAACTCGCCGTACATTTCGCCTATATCTTCGCGAATGGAGATTCCTATAATATAGCTGCATAAAATCTTCCCGGTCATGATTTCTTTTTGGACTAGAGTGGCGATCTCTGGATCGTTAAACCGCGCTCCAGCCGGGATGTCCTGCACTTCTACATTTGGGCGATCTGGCGGGGCAGGGGGCAGACGAATGCCCGTTTCTTTTAAAACAGCTTCAACCTGCTCCGCCTCTTGTTTAAGGCAATTTTCCTTCAAATCCTCTAAAAACACCTTTAAATCGTGATCTCCTGTGTGGTTGGCCAATACTTGCAAAGTTACCAATGTTCCTTTTGTGCCATACAAATGTGACCAAAGATTGAAGACCTCACCAGAATGTAACGGCTCGTCTTGTGGATTGCCGCTCAATATGCCCATCTTATTTACCCCCTTTGATTTGTCGTCCTTTAGTTTTCCTACATAAGAACAATTTATGTCCGTTGATTTTTATTTTATAGACAGGAACCTACTTTTCATTTGCACATAGGCTAAAAAGACATAAATGGTACTTCCGAAAAAAGAAGAAAGAGGTGGATCATTCATATGAAAAAAAAGAGCTTATTTGTATTTATAAGCTTATTAATGACGGGGACGCTTCTTTTCAGTTGCAATCAAGACGAGGATGCAAATGCTGGTAATAAACAAGCACAGACAGGAGAGGCGGTCAGGATCGGTTATCAGAAAACGGTCCGCTGATGATCCTGAAATCGCTCAGAACACTCGACAAGCGCCTTGAGTCAGATGGTTATGAAGTGGAGTGGAAGGAATTCCAGGCAGGCCCTGCGATCGTGGAAGCTGTCAATGCAGGGAGCATTGATTTCGAGCAGCAGCTGCCCTTTTCGCAACAGGGGAACTGTATAACCATATCTCGATCAGCCTCGGCAGGGTTTTGACAGGATCGAATCATGAACCGTAAAACTAACAGTGATTTGCGACTCGTGGTAGAAAATACACAGTAGTCTTCTATGCGGTTAGTTCCCCTTTACGCCATACAGAATGCAGGCGACACCAATAAAAATCCAAATGAATTTGCCGAACGAAATATTATCAGCTATCCCAAAAAGACCGATTGTCGTCGTAACGATTAATACGATCGGTCCTATCAAAGCAAGCGAACTATTAATGATAAGTGCTTTTTCTATTTCATTAAATTTCAGCATTAAAAAAGCCGCAAATATTTCAATACTGCCTGAAAACAATCTTATGATAGCCATTCCCATGACGGCTTTTTCGAATAAATTAATCATTTGTGTCCTCCCGATGGTTTATTCATCACATTATATGCAGGAGATGAAAACGAAAGGACAGGTTATTTAAATTCAACAATAGATTTTTGCTGTTCATTTCATAAAAAAGCTGCCGATGATAAATCGACAGCTTTTTTATAATCGAGTGGGATAGCAATATCCAGTAACTGCCTTCATTGTCAACCTCCTACATACAGAATATTGAATATATACCCGGAATACTTGTTATGTATAAAATTGCAAGGTTTTTTCAGCAATTTTACCATTCCGGCCAATGTATTTATACAGCAATCGCGAGAGCTATAACCCAGGGATTATCAGTTAAACAATTGATCATAATATTCAAAGGTTTATTTGAATAAATCTTTGACAATTTTGTAAACCTGGCATAAACTAAATTATATTCAAACATTCATTTGAATGAGGTGAAGTAAATGATTGAAAAGACGTTAGAATCAGCCCTTAATGACACATGCGAAACGTTTTGCTTTGATGAAGATAAAGTAAATCGTGTCAAAGCCCGAGTGGACGAGGTGAGGGGTGTTGAATTACTTTTTAAAGCATTGTCTGACTCGACCAGAATTAAAATTGCTTATGCTTTAACAATAGAAAAAGAATTATGTGTTTGTGATGTGGCTAATATTATCGGCTCGACTACAGCCACCGCTTCCCACCATTTGCGATTATTGCGAAAAATGGGACTGGCAAGTTATCGGAAGGAAGGAAAGCTGGTATTTTATTCGTTAGCTGATGAACACATACATCAGCTCGTTTCAATTGCTTTAATCCATTCAAAAGAAGGTGCAGCAGATGGAGAAATCGTTGGAGAACAATAAACAAACTTATCGTTTACAAGGCCTTTCCTGCACCAACTGTGCAGCGAAATTCGAGAAAAACATCCGTGATATCCAGTCTGTAAACGACGTTCAATTAAACTTCGGCGCTTCAAAAGTGACGGTCTATGGAGAAGTAACCGTTGACCAGCTTGAAGAAGCAGGTGCATTTGACGGGATTAAAGTACTGCCTGAACGTCAAAGAGATGCACAGGAAAAAGTACCGTTCTGGAAGAAAGCTGAAAATAGAAATACATTCATCTCGCTCTTTTTCCTTATCTGTGGTTATGTTTCGATGTACTCGTTGGGAGAGGAGCATCCTGCTACAATCTCCATTTTTCTTTTATCGATCTTTATCGGCGGCTACGATCTATTCAAAGTCGGGTTAATGAATCTTGTAAAGCTCCAATTTGACATGAAAACGTTAATGACGATTGCGATTATTGGCGCTGCCGTGATTGGAGAATGGGGCGAGGGAGCAGTTGTTGTTTTCTTATTTACCTTGAGTGAAGCATTGGAAAGTTATTCAATGAATAAGGCCCGCCAATCGATTCGCTCTTTAATGGATGTAGCTCCGAAAAAGGCATTAGTCAAACGAGAAAATGAGGAAGTGGAATTGGACGTAGAGGATATTCAAATTAGTGATATTCTAATTGTCAAGCCTGGGCAAAAACTGGCTATGGACGGCGTAGTGGTTGACGGCCAATCTTCGATTAACCAAGCAGCCATAACAGGAGAATCTATTCCTGTTTTAAAAACATGTGGCGATGAAGTATATGCTGGTACCTTGAATGAAGAAGGCTCTTTACAAGTAAAAGTAACAAAACGAGTCGACGACACGACCATTGCAAAGATCATTCACCTAGTCGAAGAAGCCCAGGCTGAACGCGCACCAACACAGGCGTTTGTTGATAAATTTGCGAAATACTACACTCCGGCCATAATGGCCATCGCGTTATTCATAGCAGTTGTCCCTCCGTTATTCATGGCAGGAGATTGGTCTGATTGGGTGTACCGTGGTTTAGCCGTCCTCGTCGTCGGCTGTCCATGTGCCCTGGTCATTTCTACTCCTGTTGCGATTGTCACAGCGATCGGAAACGCCGCAAAAAAAGGCGTACTGATCAAAGGTGGTATTCACCTCGAAGAAGCAGGACGATTAAAAGTCATTGCTTTTGATAAAACCGGAACGTTAACAAAGGGAACACCGGAAGTAACCAATATCGAAGTGTTAAATAACATGAATGAAAACGAAATTTTAGGAATTTCGATGGCGATTGAAAAGTTCTCCCAGCACCCATTGGCATCTGCGATCCTTCGAAAAGCTGAAGAAAAAGGTGTTTTTACGAATGACTATGCTGCGGAAGGTTTTCAATCCATCACAGGTAAAGGCGCAAAAGCGACCGTAAAAGATCGCACGTATTATATCGGCAGCCCGAAATTATTCGAAGAGATGATGCGCCTAACTGCCTCAGTTGCAGAAAAAATAATCAAGCTGCAAAAACAAGGCAAGACGGTGATGCTGGTCGGTACAAACGAAGAAGTAATCGGACTGATTGCTGTCGCTGATCAAGTGAGGAGCAGCAGCACAAATGTAATTCGAAAATTACATGAAATAGGCATTCAAAAGACCGTCATGTTAACAGGGGATAACGAAGCAACCGGACAGGCAATCGGCAGCCAAGCAGGCTTAACTGAAGTTAAAGCCGAGTTGTTGCCACAGGACAAGCTTGAAGCTGTTAAATCATTAAGAAAGAAGTATGGAAAGGTTGCCATGGTTGGAGATGGTATAAATGACGCTCCCGCGTTGGCAGCGGCAACTGTCGGAATCGCCATGGGCGGTGCCGGAACAGACACAGCATTGGAAACGGCCGATATCGCGCTAATGGCAGATGATCTCAATAAATTGCCTTATATGATTGAACTCAGCCGAAAAGCGCTTGGAGTTATTAAGCAAAATATAACATTTGCTTTAGGGTTAAAGGTGTTAGCCTTATTGTTAATCATACCAGGCTGGTTAACACTATGGATGGCAATCTTCGCCGATATGGGGGCCACTTTAATTGTGATTGCTAACTCATTGCGATTATTAAGAGTAAAATAAGACTAAAAATGGGAAGGACATGTGATTTCAGCCTCGATTGCGCCGTTTGATCATGTCCTTTTAAAGTGTCATTTTGCTAGATGAAAAATTCTTCTTAACAGAACGATGTTTTTTTGGTATAATATTTAGTGTTTTTAATATAAGTAAGTTTATAATATGTAGTACTAAGTGAGAAATTACGTAAGGTGGTGTTAATCTTGGAAAATCACTCATATCGAGTTTTACTTTATTATCAATATGTTCCGATTGAGGATCCGGAACAATTTACCATAGATCATTTAAAACTTTGTAAAGAGATTGGTTTAAAAGGCCGGATTTTAGTTGCTAAAGAGGGTATTAACGGAACTGTTTCCGGCACGATGGACCAAACCGAAACATATATGCATACCATGAAACAGGATCCCCGCTTCGCAGATATGGTTTTCAAAATAGATGACGAAAGCGGTCATGCCTTTAAAAAGATGCATGTTCGCCACCGCAAGGAACTTGTCCACCTCGGACTGGAAGATGACGTCAATCCTTTAGAATTAACTGGTAACTACCTCAGTCCAAAGGAATTCTATGATCAAATGCAATCTGATGATACCGTTGTCATAGATGCACGAAATGACTATGAATATGATTTAGGGCATTTTAGAGGCGCAGTCAGACCGGATATTGAAGCATTCCGGGAGCTGCCGGATTGGATCCGTAAAAACAAAGAAGCATTTGAGGGAAAAAAAATCTTAACTTATTGTACCGGCGGGATCCGCTGTGAAAAATTCTCTGGATGGTTATTGAAAGAGGGCTTTGAAGATGTTTCACAGCTTCACGGCGGAATTGTAACATATGGAAAAGATCCTGAAGTACGCGGACAACTCTGGGATGGCCAGTGTTACGTATTTGATGAAAGGATTAGTGTCCCGGTTAACCGCGTTGAGCATGTCGTTGTAGGAAAGGACTATTTTACAAACGAACCTTGCGAACGTTACGTCAATTGTGCTAATCCGGAATGCAACAAACAAATCATCTGTTCAGAAGAAAATGAACACTTTTATATGCGTGGCTGCAGCCATGAATGCCGGGTTCATCCGCGAAATCTTTATGTTAAAGAACATAATCTAACAGAAGAAGAAGTAAACTTGAAATTAGCTAAAATTAATAAAAAAATAGCGTGACACTTGGATAAAAGAGTTTTTTCTTTTATCCTTTTTTTAACTACAGAAGGGTTTCTAACAATTTGGGAGAACACAGGTCTTCAATGAAAGTAAATGAATTTGTATAATAAACTATCTGGCACAAAAAAACCGCAAATTTGCGGTTTTTTTGTAGCTCATATCATACAAGGAGAAAAGTTATTTTGATTGTAGAACATCATGGTCTACATATCTTTCCCCGTTCAGTTCACTAATAATGTTAATAGCCACCTTAGCCCCATCACCCGCAGTGATAATTGTGTGAACGCTGACTCCGGCAGCTGTTCCAGCTGCCCAAATTCCTTCAATATTTGTCTTTCCATTTTGATCAGTATTCAGCACTGTTTTAATTCTGGGCTCTGTGCCCGGCTTTGTATGAATACCGGTTTTCTCTGCAAGGTCCAGCGCGAGTCCAGTCGCGAGGATTACATGCTTCGCTGTATATGTAGCATTTTCTGTTTGAATTTCAAAACCTTCTTCTTTTTTCTGCAAATGCACTGCCGATCCATTGACGATTTCAGCACCAAATTTTTGCGCTTGTTTTTTACCAATCTCAATCAAGTCTGGACCGGTTATTTCCTCTACTCCGTAGTGATTTTCAATCCAAGCCCGTTTTGTCATTCCTTTATCATTGTCAATCACCAGCGTGCTCTTGCCTGCTTTCGCCGAAAAAATAGCTGCGCTCGCTCCGGCTGGTCCTGCTCCAATAATGGCGATGTCAAACATATTCTCCACATCCTTTTTTAGCTTTTTTATAATCAAACGTATCGTAATTAAAAATACTATTATTGTCAATTAATTTGAATAGTCCAAGAACGAAAACCGATAAACAGAGTTTGCCACTTCTGCATTTTATTTTCTATTTAAAGGGGGTGAACCTGGTTTTAAAAGAAACGCTCATCATAAGTTCGAATAAACCGAGATACCTCCAAAAAAGATCCGTCGAACTAAGAAAGCTATAACCCTTGTTTAAGGAACGACTTACAGGTTTTTGTTGCAGTTTTGGATAAATTCGCCTGTCATGAAAAATAATAACGCAGTAAGTACATATAAGGAGGGCTTCAAAGTGGAAAATCAACAGGAAGCAATGCACGAAAATATGCATATAGGGGATGTTCCCCAGCAGTTGAATCATGGCGGCCATGAAGTGCTTGATGTACACGAGGTCTTATCAGGATCAGTTGACGCTCTTAACACCTATCTGCTATTTCGCCAATTTGTGAAAGATCCGGAGCTGGTTGATATTATCGATCGCCAATATCGCTTTATGCAGGAAGAATACAACATCACACTGGATAGCTTCAAAACAGGAAAAGACCCTTTCAAACCAACACAGAGCTACAAAATGGAACCAGATAATGATTTTATATATGGCATCGAACCAACAGAGCCAGTTAAGCCAATACAAAGCGTTTCGGAATTTAATGAGCAAAGCGTGTCGAGCATTTTACTGGGAGCGGTAAAATCGCTGGCGACAGTAAAAACGATGGCCGCATTGGAGTCAACCAATCCGGTCGTTCGCAGAGTGCTCGCCGACTCGATTCCAAACTGTATTGAAATGGCCTATGAAATTTCCATTTACCAAAACAAGCGGCACTACTACCAGGTACCACAATTTGCACCGCAAGACATGCAAGCGATGTTGAATGCGTACGAACCTGGGCAAGGACAGCCACAAACACAAAACAATAATGTTTCTCATTAAATAAAAAGAGTGCCGCCGAGGAGGCCACTGAAAAAGTCCCTTTAAACAAAAAGGCAGAAATTCTTACATTTAGTGAGGGTTTCTGCCTTTTTTGATTTATAATGAAGGTATCTATTTTAAGTGGGTGGTTTC
>NZ_PGVC01000045.1:0-82124 GCF_002860225.1 Bacillus sp. V33-4 | reverse complement strand
CCCAACACTTGATTTCAACTGGGGCTGGGGTAATGGTTCCCCGCATCCGTCAGTACCGGGTGAGGGTTTCTCTGCTAGATTTACTAAAAAAATGAATTTGGATACGGGAACATATCTATTTGTTGCGGATGCAGATGATGGAGTACGTGTCAAGCTTAATAATCAAGTGATTATTAACAATTGGCCAAATACGGGTACTAATGAAAAGAGACAGGATATTTATCTAAATAGTGGAGAATACACCGTTACAGTGGAGTATTTTGAAGATGTAGGCAATGCCAATTTGAAATTTGATATCAAAAAACTGAGTCCAAATAGAATCTATTACCAGCAAAATCTAGATGTGCAATATCATTGGGGAAATGGTTCTCCCTCATCTTTTCCGGCAGATGGTTTTGAAGCGGTATTTGACCAGTCAGGCTACTATCCAGGAGGAGATTACTTCCTTCAGACTTTTGCTGATGATGGGGTCAAAGTTGAAGTTGATGGACAGCTGTTGATTAATCGTTGGAGTGATTATACCGGAAAAGTGGACAGGGCGTTGTGGCTCGGAGTGAATGCCGGTAAGCATTCAATACAAACACAGTATTATGATAATGTTAGCACTGCTGCTGTTTTTTCTCATGTTGTCCCCTTAGATTCCTGGCTGGCTTATTATTTCCCAAATGAAACACTGTCAGGAATGCCAGCAGCATCTAAAATAATTGCTCCTGCAGGACAATTTAAAGGACTGTACCAGGATTTCGGAGACGTAAGTATTTCCCCGGGAGTTGATAAAGATCATTTCTCTGCTCGATATACTACTGCCAAACGAATACCTGCAGGAAATTATCTGATAAAAACAAGAGCAGATGATGGACTTCGGGTTTATGTGGATGGTAACCTGGTGGTAGACCGCTGGTCAGGTGCCTTGGGCGAGGAAACGATTAGACTTCAAATCAGTAACAGGAGTGACGCTAAGCCTGGGGAGCAGGATATTCACTGGATTGATGTAGAATATTACGACTATGTCAGTGTGGGAAGTGTTCAATTTTCGATAGAACCGGCGATTGGGCCAATTTATCTGTCGACAAACTATGATCGTACTTTGGCTGAAGTTGTGGATCGCCAAATGTCTGTATCACCCCAAACAGATTTACATGCAAAGTATTTACGGGAAGATGCTCTTACTAGAGATGCAAATGGAAATTGGTATGTAACTGGTTCGGGTTGGAATGTTAGAGGTGGTCCAGGTACAAACTATCCTATTGTCGGTACCATAAATAATGGTGTACCGGTCCGGATATTAAAGACTATTAGTACACCAGGTCAACCAACTTGGTATCAAGTATCAGCATGGATGAATGCACTCCGAAATGACGTAGAGTATTATGTCAATCCTACTAATTTTTCAAGAGATTCTACAGCCTATTTCCAATTCTTAAAACTATCCGAGAGTGCGGGGCTTGATGTTAATGAAGTAAACGGAAAAATCCTAAATGGAAAAGGAATACTCCAGGGTAAGGCAAGCTCTTTTATAGAAGCGGGTATAAGGTATGGGATCAATGAAGTATATTTAATTAGCCATGCATTACTGGAAACAGGGAATGGCACGTCTCAATTAGCAACAGGTGTTATGGTTTCTCAGGTGGATGGGAAGAATGTTGAGCCTAGAGTCGTTTACAATATGTACGGTATCAATGCAAAGGATTCCTGCCCGTTGCAATGTGGTTCGGAATACGCCTATAAAAAGGGCTGGACAACTCCCGAATTAGCAATTATGGGCGGGGCAGGATTTATAGCCGACGGTTACATAAATCGAGGGCAGGATACTTTATATAAAATGAGATGGAATCCAAGTTCACCTGGCACAAACCAGTATGCTACAGATATAGGTTGGGCAGTAAAACAAGTAAATCGCATCAAGAGTTTATATGATTTACTTGCCAATTACACTCAAGTATTTGATGAACCGAGGTATAGATAAATTTTGAAGGTTCATTTGGCTAAATTACTCAACTAATGAGAAAAAACGAAAAATTTTATTGTAATAGAGGATTAATAGTTCAATATCGGCTATTTATCCTCTATTTTTTAATAAAGCTAATCTCCTCAACTAGTAAACATAATATTATCGTTTATATGGTCGTTAGTCATTTTATATGTGGTACTGAAAAACATCCGGCAATATTTTTAAAACTCGTTATATTAGTGATATAATTTATATGCTATTTTATTAATAGTGATTTTCATGCTGATTTGTTAAATCAATTACACTCTAAACGGAAGATGTGGTAAATATTCTTAAGAGCAGCTTTTGGAACTTACTTGGTACTTTAATAATAATATTAAGTGGCGCGATTTTAACGTTTGTTGCTCCAAAAATTCTTTCTGTAGAGGATTTTGGTTTATGGAGAAGTTTTATACTCTATTCAACTTATGCTGGTATATTGCATTTAGGTATCTCAGATGGGTACTTATTAAATAATATAGCACTATCAAAAAAAGAGGCGTCAATAAACTTGAAAAGAAGTCTGCCTTTTTTGCTTGTGCAACAAATTATAATTTCTGCAATTATATTTCTTTTCCTCTTTGTATTTATAGAAGAAGAGAACTTTCTGCTTATCGGGGTTTTTGTATTACTTTTTTCTATTTCGATTAATTTAAGAACGCATTTGGATAACTTTTTAATATTAAGCAAGAATTTTAAGACATCAAATATTGTTAAAATAACCGATAAACTAATCTTTTTAGCTTTATTACTGAGTTTTTTGCTATTTGATAATATCACTTACCAGGAAATAATCCTTTTTTATATATTTTCTTCTTTAATTGCCTTGGTTATTATTTTCTTTATGGTAAAACCTGGATTATCTTTTTCAAAAGATATTATTCAAAAAAATATTATGGATATGAGGGTGGGAAGCCAACTTCTATTCAGTAATATTTTTATTATCGTGCTTTTTAACATAGATAGTATTTTTGTCAACATGTATCTGGGAATTCAGTCATTTGCGGTTTTTTCTTTTGCCATTACTATTATTATGTTAATTAACCAGTTTGCAGAATCCATTTCACAAGTGTTTTTCCCATATTTAGCAACTGATTTAAGAGAGAAACTTTTTAAAGTGAATGAATTAATCACAGTATCTTTATTTGGAATTTGGTTAGTTATATTACAAACTTCATATTTATTTATCCCTTTAATCAATTTGGTGTTTCCGGACTATGCTGATAGTGAGTTGGTCATTATGATTTATCTTTTAACATCTCTTTTCACATTGTTAATTCGCATTTCGCAGAATAATATGTTTAAGATCTTAAATTCGCAGAGAGTATTCATTAAAATTGAGGTTGTTATTTTGCTGCTGGTTCTCACTGCTTTGTTTTTTGTCCGAGAAGACTCGAGTTTATTAGTTGTATCAATTGTTACTTTGTTCTCCAGAATGATTTGGTATATAATCAATGAGTTCGGCCTCAAATATAATTTGAAATTTCTGCTTAAGATCATAATTGGTTTTATTCTTTATAGTGGAATTTATGTTTCAATTTACTTTTATATTGATCATTTGTTGATTAAGTTTTTCACATTTTTTATCATCGCTTTACCATTATATTTTATGATTGCTGTCAACTTAAGAAGAAGAAAAGGTCAAACGGCTAATGTTAGCTGACCATATGCAAATACCAATTTCGTATCAGAGGAACTAAACATTGAGCGTTCATTTTTCTTGTTTTAGAATTAATTTCCATCATGATTTTTATTGCCCTTTATAAAAATAAAAAGACTTTGGCACCGACGCCAAAGTCTTTTTTACAGGCTGTTGAATCTGAACCTTATGCTGACAGGTTTAAGGTACAACAGAACGTAGAAGCTTTTCTTATATATTCCGTACATAAAAAGTGAACACCCAATATACCCGTTTGCAAATAATGTGATGTTCAGGGTTTCCCAACAATGTGATAAAGTGGTGCACAATGTGATTCACATTATTGTGGTGTTAAAAAAATATTGTTAACTATTTTACGTTCAATGTTACCTAACTGACCTAAGAGAGAGAACACTGATTGATTTTAATTAGAACGGCTCGTCATTTTAAAATTATAAGGTGTTAAATTAAGAGATACAAGAAATTACAATCTAACTCTGGATTATAGGAAAACTCTTGTAAGGATTTTATTAAGAAAATCTTTTTTTACAGAAGATTACAAAATAAAAAGCTGAAAGAAAATAAATCATTTTATCTCCTTTCAGCTGCTTATGCGAGCTATTGTTCTGTCGTACCGCGTTAATATTCTACATTACTTGGTGTAACATCTTCTTTATTTAATCCTAAATGTTCACGTAATTCATCAGAAAGTGCTTGTCTTGTTAGATCATCAACTTGGAAGTACCAAACACCATTATTTAATGTTATTCCTTGTCCTTCTATTTCTAATTTCTCAATGGTTTCAGCAGCAATTTTGTAATCTGATTGAATCCCTATTATATCTTTTAGCGTTAAATTCGTTACGATATTTTCTTGCAGCGCCTCAAGTATTTCATCATAGTTTGTTAACGATGATAACGATTTTCCTTTATCAATCACTTTAGAAATAACTTCCTTCTGTCGTTCTTGGCGGCCAAAATCTCCGCGTGGATCGTCTTTTCTCATCCGAGCGTATTGCAGAGCTTCTTCCCCATCTAATGTTTGTATCCCTTCTTGAAGATAAACACCATCTAACTCGAATTCATATTGATTATCTACCTTTATACCACCAACTGCATCAACTATATCCTTAAAGCCTTGCATATTTACTTCTGTATAGTAGTCAATTGGCACATTTAAAAAATTTTCAATCGAACTAATTGTCATTTCAATTCCACCATATGCATAGGCGTGATTCATTTTGTCAACCCTATTTTTATCCGGGTTATTTGGATTGATTAATTTTGCGCGTGTATCACGAGGAATACTTAAAAGCTTAGTGGACTTCTTCTCAGGGTTAATAGTCATGACGATCATGGTATCAGTCCGCCCCGCATCTCCTTCTCGTTCGTCAATGCCAACTAAAAGAATAGAAATGGGGTCTTTTTCATTGAATTCTACTTTATCTTCTCTTTTTTCTGAAACCTCTCTTGATATCGGGTTGTGCATTTTATCAACTGCACTCACCATGTCTGTATAGAAGTTATAAGCAAATACGCCAGTGCCTAATAAACATATAGTAAATACCAATAGAAAGATTCGTACCCATCTTCTTGGTCTCCGTTTTCTTCGTCCAGCTCTTGTTTCCATTTATAATATCCCTTCTTAGGTAGTTTCATATTTTAAGTCTTTAATTAAAATTATAAGGGCGGAGCATGACAAGATGCAACAACAAATTATTACTAAGTCTACAAATTACGACAGTATGATGCTATAATATTTGTTTGTAAGTGAAAAAATTTTTATTGGTAATAAGTACTTCTTTACCAAATGTATTAATTTGTTATCATTTTTTTATATTGAAAAGAAAATAATATGAAAGAAAATAGAAGGTTTTTTGATTTCAAAAGGAAATGAGTGTGCTAAACATGAGTAATGCGATATGTGCGATTAGCATTGTGACATACAACAGTAAGCATATTTTTGATGTACTTGATAATTTAAAAAAAGAGTTTGATAAGGATGAGCGTTTTCGTTTTGTTATCTTTGATAATAACTCCAGCGAAGAATATACAAAACGCTTAAATAAATATCAAGATTTTGCAGATATTAATTTTTGCCACGAGAACAATGGCTTCGGATTCGGACATAATTATAATCTGTTGAATGCGGATGAGAAGTACTTTGTAATTTTTAATCCGGATATTATTTTGACAAAAGAAACTTTAACAAAAATGCTTGACCAAATGGAAGAGGATGAAACTATTTCATTACTAGTACCCAAAGTCATAAATACAGATGGTACAACACAGCATTTGATAAGAAATAGAGTTTCAGTGTTTGATTATGCTCTAAGATTTATCCCTTTTCAATTTGTTAAAAATATATTCTCTGGACGTTTGGCCTCTTATGAGTGTAGAAACCTGCCTGATGATCGCTACGTTGACATCCGTATAGGGTCAGGTTGTTTCATGTTCATACGCGCAGAGATCTTTAAAGAAATAAATGGCTTTGACGATAGGTATTTTATGTATTTTGAGGATTATGATCTTTGTCTGGAATTAGAAAAACGTAAAAAAAGGGTCGTATATACTCCCTTTTCAGTTGTTACGCATTTTTATGAAAGAGGGGCTCATAAAAGTTCGAAATTATTTAGGATTTTCATGAAGTCCATGTATAAATTTTTCGATAAATGGGGCTGGAAATTTTACTAAAAAACTAAGGAATGAGCAGCTACAATATTGTTCCAGTTTTTAGAGAGAAAAGATGTGTTTAGGGAGAGGACTTTCATGAATAAGTTTGAGAAAATTTTGCTGACAGTTTTTTTTATTGAACTTTTTGTAGGCGGTGGCGGAAGGTTAATTGATTTTGGAGTCCTATCAATTCGTCAAGTTTTGTTTTTGCTTGTCATACTAACATTTGCTTATCGAATTATTAAGGAAAAAGCATATTTCAATAAACAAATAAACACTTTTTTCCGGTTCACCCCTATAACAA
Source organism: Bacillus sp. V33-4 (assembly GCF_002860225.1). Taxonomy (NCBI): domain Bacteria; kingdom Bacillati; phylum Bacillota; class Bacilli; order Caryophanales; family Bacillaceae; genus Bacillus; species Bacillus sp. V33-4. The sequence continues at coordinate 75,519 of NZ_PGVC01000045.1, read as the reverse complement.
TATTTATTTATGTATTATTAAGCTGGTTTTTAGTTAGTGCTTTCATTGGTTATTTAAATGGTCATTCCATTTCTGTAGTGGCAACTGACATATTTAGAGTATCTTTCTTTGCACTGTATTTTCCACTGGCCTATTATATATCGGATGAGCGATTTTCTAAAAACAAAATTATCACCATATTAAAATATAGTGCCTTAACGGTGGCAATATTTACAATAGTAGTCTCATTATTAGGAAAAACAATTTTCAGCAGTAATTTTGCACCTTTTTATAATTTCATGAATTGGTTAATGAATGATGATTTATTCTTTAGACCAAGTAACAGTGTATTTTATAAAAGTCACTTATTCGTAGTAATTGGCCTCGTCATTTCATTAAATGCAGTTTTAGAAAAAAAATATACAAAAATTGATATTTTTAATATTGTAATTTGTTCGATTTCAATTATATGGTCAGAAACTAGAGGGTTTTTGTTAGCCTTTATGGTGAGCGTTTTTATGATTATTCTATTAGATACTAAAGTAATTATTGATCCGATTAAGGGTTTTATAAACAAAATAAAGGTATTAATAAGATCAAGGCAATTTCTTAAGAAATGTACAATTTTAATACTTGTTGTTATATCAATCCCATTTTTGTATGAACATATGACTTTAGGGAGGTTTGAAGAAGAAATTGTAAAAACTGATCCCTCGGATTCAAATCATAAATCTAGTCATGAAGATCAAGTTGAAAAAAAGGTAAATGATGTAAGTGTTAATACTCGAATGGAGTTTATCCTTGATTCTAAGGAGATTCTTCTTGACGATCCTGCCAATTTTATTTTAGGTACTGGCTATGGAAAGGAAATAGCGGGAAGAGTAGATGGAATTGAAATGAGTATGCTCGATATTTTGGTCGAACAGGGACTGATTGGTCTCGCCATTTGGGCAGTTTTGTGCCTTCTTGTTTTTTACAATTACTATAGAGCATACAAACATGGAAACAAGCTCAGCAGTTTAGAGATATCTTTAATTGCCGCGTTTATGGGAATGTTATTGCTGACCAATATAAATCCTTTTATTAATAATCCCATAGGGATCAGCTTTTTCCTGATTATGTTAATCGTGTCGCAAAATAAGAAACAAATGTCTTAAAAACTAATTAAGATATGGGGAAATCTTATGAAAATGACAGTTGTGGTCGTTATCTACAATCAAAAAATAGAAGAATGCAGAACTTTTCAATCATTAAAATTAAAAATGTTTGACAAGGTAGAGCGTTCAACAGATGTAGGCTTTGTTTTATATGATAATAGTCAGGAACAACAGGAATTTTATGCTGATGAATATGAGGGAATAAGTATCATGTACATTCATGACCCACGAAATGTTGGGATTTCTATTGCTTATAATTATGCTTGGTCTGTAGCAAAAAAAAATGGAAGTGAATGGCTTTTGCTATTAGATCAAGATACAGAAATTACAGATGAATACGTTCATCATATAATGAATTTGCAAGAAAAGGACAAAACGGTTGCAGCGGTAGTTCCGAAGATTAAATACAATAAGCAAATGATATCTCCTGTTTATAGCGACACATTGAGACCACTTTTATCAGAAAAACCATCCGAAGGGAATCAGAACCAGCCGGTAATGGCTATTAATTCGGGTTCTCTTCTGCGTGTGAGTTTCTTAAATGAGATAGGCGGATTTAATGATGACTTCCCATTAGATTATTTGGATCATTGGTTATTTTATGAGATCTATTCAAAAGGTTATAAAGTAAGGCTGTTAGATGTCTCTTTAGACCACGATTTATCCGTTATGGATTACGGCAACATATCCGCAAAACGATATGTAAGTATCCTAAATTCTGAGTTTAACTTCTATAAAAATTATAAAACCGACTTATATAAATCATATAAAAAACAGTTGTTGAAACGATTATTAAAACAAATCCTCTTTGTGAAAAATAAAAAAATAGCCTTTTATACATTCTGCCGTCTTTTTGATGTAGAAAGGATTGGATGAGATGAAGTTATCCGTTTGTATAGCGACGTATAATGGGGCCCGGTTTGTGATTCGACAATTGGATTCAGTTATAAAGCAACTTAATGCAACTGACCAACTAATCGTTGTTGATGATGGGTCTACAGACAATACGGTTGAGTTAATCAAACAAAAGTATGGTGACAGGATAGAGGTTCATGTAAATGAACATAATCTTGGTGTGATTAAAAGCTTTGAAAAAGCTATCTCGCTGGCAAAGGGTGATATTCTTTTTCTTTGTGACCAGGATGATATTTGGGAAGATGACAAAGTAGAGAAAGTTGTAAAAGCATTTTCTGAACAGGATGCATGGCTTGTCATTCATGATGCCTATGTCGTAGACGGGAATTTGGAAATCATTAATCCTTCCTGGAACAAATATAACGGAAACAACGTAAATCAAGGGATTATCGGGAATGTTTTAAAAAATGGCTTCACTGGTGCCCTTATGGCGTTTAAAAAAGAATTAGTACCGGCTATTTTGCCTTTTCCGTCGTCAATTGAAATGCACGATCAGTGGATTGCTCTTGTTTGTTTAAAGGAAAAGCGAAAGATAGTCTACATCGGGGAGCCCCTAATGAAATACGTCCGTCATGGCAGTAATGTTACAGGGATGAAAAAACGCCCATTTTCGGCAAAACTAAAAGGCAGAATTGGTACTGTAACCGCGATTTTTCGCTATGAGCGACAGTTGTGATTATTATTATTTTTTTGTAACAAAGGCTGAGAGTATTTGTCTTTTATAAACTTTCTTCATTATAATGGGGAAGGATGTATCACAGAATTTCTTTAATAGGTTTTTATTTTTTGAGGAGGTTGGCTAAATGAAAGGAATTATTCTTGCAGGTGGAAGTGGAACCAGACTTTATCCTTTAACAAAAGTAGTGTCAAAGCAATTGCTGCCAGTATACGACAAACCTATGATATATTATCCATTGTCTGTTTTAATGCTATCAGGTATTAAAGATATTTTAATTATTTCAACTCCGGAAGATACTCCGCGCTTTGAACAAATTTTAGGTGATGGTTCTGACTTAGGAATGAATTTTTCCTATAAAGTTCAGCCGCATCCAGGTGGGTTAGCGCAGGCGTTTATTCTTGGGGAAGAATTTATTGGAAATGATCGTGTTGCATTAGTTTTAGGGGACAACATTTTTTACGGACACGGTTTAACAGATTTACTAAAAAAGGCTGCTGCTCGTGAAACAGGTGGTTCGGTATTCGGTTATTATGTCAATGACCCGGAACGCTTTGGAGTGGTTGAATTTGATCAAAACGGAAAAGCTGTTTCAATTGAAGAGAAACCTAAAGTACCTAAGTCAAACTATGCGGTTACAGGCTTATACTTTTACGATAATCGAGTTGTAGAAATAGCCAAAAACATCAAGCCCTCCGATCGCGGTGAGCTGGAAATTACAGATGTAAACAAAGCTTACTTGGATTTAGGCGAGCTTAACGTTGAACTGCTTGGACGTGGTTACGCCTGGTTGGATACTGGAACCCATGCATCATTATTAGAGGCATCACAGTTTATTGAAACGGTAGAGAAACGCCAAGCCTTAAAAATTGCTTGTCTCGAAGAAATTGCTTATAAAATGGGTTACATCACAAAAGATAAACTATTGGAGCTTGCAGAACCACTTATGAAAAACCAATACGGCCAGTATTTAGCCAAAGTGGCGGCACAAGGAATTTAATGCTGAAGCGGGGTATATAAATGAATGTTATCGAAACGAAACTGCAAGGTGTAAAGATCTTAGAACCGAAGGTGTTTGGTGACCATCGCGGCTACTTTATGGAAAGCTATAATAAAAACCTGTTTGAACAATTAGGGTTAAAATATGATTTTGTTCAAGATAATCAGTCACTATCTGCTCCAGTTGGAACATTAAGAGGGCTGCATTTTCAACTAAATCCGAAAGCGCAAACGAAAGTTGTTCGGTGTATGTCTGGGGCTATTTATGATGTCGCGGTTGATATTCGAAAAGGGTCACCTACATACGGGCAATGGGTAGGCGTGATTTTAAGCGAACATAACAAACGCCAACTTTTAGTACCTAAAGGGTTTGCCCATGGTTTTTGCACGCTTGTGCCGGATACGACAGTTGCTTATAAGGTGGATGAGTATTATTCACCTGAACACGACGGAGGCATCTTATGGAACGATCCTGCTTTAGGAATAGATTGGCCAACAAATAACCCAATTCTGTCTGATAAAGATACAAAGCACCCGGTTTTATCTGAAGCTGCAAATCTTAACTTTGTATTTGAGAAATAGGAGGACACCACGATGAAATTGTTAGTAACAGGCGGAGCAGGCTTTATTGGAAGCAACTTTGTCCGCTACATGATAAATAAATATCCCGAGTATCAAATTGTTAACCTAGATTTATTAACGTATGCGGGAAATTTGGAGAATTTAAAAGATGTGGAAGACAAACCAAATTATAAATTCGTCAAAGGCGATTTAGCTGATCGCGAATTTATTAATGGATTGTTCGAGAAAGAAAAATTCGACTATATATTAAACTTTGCAGCGGAATCCCATGTGGACAGAAGTATCACAAATCCAGAGATTTTCGTTAAGACAAACATTGAAGGTACGCAAAACCTCTTGCATGCTGCGAAAAATATTGGTGTAAAGAAATACTTGCAAGTTTCTACAGACGAAGTGTACGGGACATTAGGAAAAGAAGGATATTTTACAGAAGAAACTCCATTAGCGCCAAACAGTCCGTACAGTGCAAGTAAAGCGGGTGCTGATTTGCTTGTCCGCGCTTATCATGAAACATTTGGTTTGCCTGTAAATATTACGCGCTGTTCGAATAACTATGGACCGTACCACTTCCCGGAAAAACTGATTCCATTGATTATTATTAATGCATTGAATGATAAAGATCTTCCGGTATACGGGGATGGATTAAACGTTCGTGATTGGCTCCATGTAGAAGATCACTGTCAGGCAATTGACCTTGTTCTTCACGAAGGACGTAACGGTGAAGTGTACAATGTTGGTGGAAACAATGAGCGGACAAACATAGAGATCGTGAAAACAATCTTAAACCATTTAGGCAAACCGGATTCACTGATTAAATATGTAACTGACCGTCCTGGACATGACCGCCGCTATGCGATTGATGCAACAAAGCTTCGTACTGAGCTTGGCTGGGAACCGAAATATAATTTTGATACAGGTATTGCACAAACGATTGAATGGTATTTAAATAATCAGGAATGGTGGAAGCACATTATTTCTGGTGAGTACCAGGATTACTTTAAATCACAATACGGTGAGAGATTAGAGGTTGAGTAATGATTGTAGTCGTAACTGGGGTACAGGGTCAGCTGGGCTATGATGTCGTTAAGGAGTTAGAAAAGAAAAACCATCAAGTGTACGGTACTGACAGGAGCCAATTAGATATTACGAGTGAAGCCGATGTCAATGCCTTTATAGATGAAGTGAAACCTGATGCAATCATTCATTGTGCCGCATATACGAATGTGGATCGCGCTGAGGAAGATAAAGAGACGGCCTATAATGTAAATGCTCTAGGCACGCAGTTTCTTGCACAGGCAGCGAAAAAATCGGGAGCAAAAATGCTTCTTGTCAGCACGGACTATGTATTTGACGGTACAGCTGACAAACCATATGAGACCGATCATCCAACAAAGCCGTTGGGTGTATATGGAGAGACAAAATTAGCCGGTGAACAGCTCTTAACAGAAATTTTAGACGAGTATTTTATCGTTCGTACAGCATGGGTCTTCGGTATCAATGGGCATAACTTTGTAAAAACTATGCTTCGCCTCGGTGAGGAACGCGGCGAAGTGGGGGTCGTGCATGATCAGGTAGGATCTCCAACTTATACACCAGATCTAGCAAAATTTTTGGTAGAGTTGATAGAAACAACAAAGTTCGGTGTTTATCATGCCACAAACAGTGGTGAGTGTTCCTGGTATGAATTTGCAGTTGAGATTTTTAAGCAAGCGGGCATGGATGTGAAAGTAAATCCATTGACAACCGACCAATTTCCACGTCCAGCTTCCCGCCCAAAATATTCAATTTTAAGCAAAAAGAAGATTGAAGAACAAGGGTTAAAGATGTTACCGGATTGGAAGAAGGCATTATCTGAGTACCTGCAAGAACTTAAACTATAAGATACAATAATAACAGGGGTAACCATAGGCTGACTGGTACCCCTTTTTTTGGTTTGGAAATTTGCGGAATATTTTCACTTTTTGCGTGTGTTTTTCGTTTGATTTTCAACAAAAAATATGTATCGTTTCTTCAAACTGTAGTGATATTAAGACAAAAAATTAAATATTTAAGGATGAAACCTTTTAAAAAAATTAATCGTCTTATTTAGCGAAACAGACAGGAGTTCGATCTGTTAATTTGTGTGTTGAAAGGCTATTTTTTGGTGATGGGAAATTTAGGACCATATATAATAGGTGTTTGATAATTACCCTTCTTTTTTAGCGATATTCAGTAGCGCCATAATAAATATCATTACCAATTTGTGAATTCCTAAAAAAATGTTCCTCTGAAGAAGAAACCTGTGCTATAATTCTTTAGGGAATTAGTTTAAACTCCAATTACGTCCTTTATTCATTTTTGTATATATAACTGATACTTATTTTTTCTTTAAATAGAGGAAAAGATATAAGCACGGAGGGGCTTTTATGTTATATTTGACTTTGTTGATATGTTTCTTAGCCGCAATGCTCCTTACACCGATTATAAAAAAATTAGCATTTAAAATAGGTGCCACAGATCGGCCAAACCAAAGAAAAGTTCATCAAAAAATAATGCCAAGGCTTGGTGGATTAGCGATTTTTATTAGCTTTTTAATCGGTATCACGATTATCAAGCCAAATGCAAATTTTCCACTGCCACTTGGTATTGACATTGACGTTAATAATTTGCATTTATCCATAGTGATAGGGAGTTTAATCATCATCTTAACAGGTGTTTTTGATGATATTAAAGAGATCTCACCTAAAGTAAAATTACTTGGACAAATTATTGCCTCTTTTATCGTAGTAGGTATGGGTGGTTTAAGAGTAGAGTTCGTGAACTTGCCATTTGGTGGAGAGTTAGATTTCGGATACCTTAGCATCCCTATGACAATGCTCTGGATTATCGGGATCACCAACGCCATCAACTTAATTGATGGACTCGATGGTTTAGCAGCGGGTGTTTCTTCCATCGCTTTATTTACGATTGGAGCTATGGCGATGGTGATGGGGAACCCCTATGTTGGTGTCATGGCATTTATTGTTGCTGTAAGTACACTTGGTTTCCTTTTATTTAACTTTCACCCGGCCAAAATTTTTATGGGTGATACGGGCGCATTATTTTTAGGATTTATAATCGCTGTGTTATCGCTGTTAGGATTTAAGAATGTAACTTTTATCTCTCTTGTGATTCCAGTAATTATTCTCGGTGTTCCGATATCTGATACATTATTTGCGATAATCCGAAGATTCGTTAATAAACAGCCGTTATCCGCACCTGATAAGTCCCACTTACATCACTGCTTAATCAGGATTGGATACTCTCATAAACAATCTGTATTGTTAATATACGCCATGAGTGCTGTTTTCGGTTTAGCTGCTTTCATTTTTTCACAAGCCACGCTGTGGGGTTCACTCATTATCTTGTTGGCCATCATTATAACAGTAGAGGTTATTGTTGAAAAAATTGGCTTGATTAGGGAAGATTATAAACCTCTCCTTAAATTTATTAAGGGTCTAAAACCAGTAAATTTAAGAAACAAATTATAAAATAACAATGGGTTGACTCTAATTTTGAGCCAACCCTATTTTGTTATTATACTTGAGTTGTTTCTTTTAAATGGGCATGGAGAGAATAGAGACTGAATTATTAACGGTTGGAATCAAAGTAAGCAGATAGGAGATCAGACTTCACTTTCCAGATACAATAATTGTCCTTCTGTCATATTATTCTTACCGTTGGTTAATTCAATCATCCACTCTACAAAGTTCTCCTTTTGTGTTTCTTCCACATAAGTTTCAATTTCAACATTCTCTAAATAATGAATCTCCTTAATACTATAAACCGACGATCGCAACTCATTTTCAACCTTGCCGAGCAACGTATAATCGATTGTTGTGTGAATAACACGCATCAGCGTCCTTTCGACTATTCCGGTTGCTTCGATTCCTGCTGAGGTCGATTTTCCGTAAGCGCGGATCAGCCCGCCTGCACCGAGCTTTATTCCGCCAAAATAGCGGGTAATCACGACAACGGTGTCCTTAAGGTGCTTTTTTTTCAAAACTTCGAGGATCGGAACGCCGGCAGTTCCACTCGGTTCGCCGTCATCATTTGCTTTTTGGATTTGGTCGTTTTCGCCGATCAGGTAAGCTGAACAGTTGTGGGTTGCATTCCAATGCTGTTTTTTAATTTTTTTAATGAATTCCTGGGCTTCCGCTTCTGTTTTTGCTCTGGACACAGAAGCAATAAATCTTGATTTTTGAATAGTAATTTCGTGTTCTCCATAGCCTTTAACGGTATAGTATCGGTGCAGCATCTTTGGCAGCCCCTTTTTTCTTAAATTTTCTTCGTTCTATTATATTCGACAGCGTTTTTCATCAGATTATTAACGGATTGTAATGAAACTTTAATATACCGTTAGTAGGGAAATGGTATAATTAAATATCCTGAAATAATTTGGCGAATGTTAGTAAAAATGGAATGTGTATTCTCTGTATGTTTATCGTCTTTTAAAATAGGATATAAGACATAGAATCATAAATCAAATCTATGCCTTTTGACCGAATTTTCTGCGTATTGCTGTTGTTTTACTTGCTAAAAGATAGTATATCTATTTGTTTAACGATAAAATAATGACATGCCCCGGAAGGGTTTTAAACGCTCCTGGAGGAATATTTATGGCGATAAAAAAAATGGATACGAAAACTCTCGATTACATCCTGGAGAAAATGGTAGAAACTGTGGGCAGCAGCAAGAATGAGATTTTTCGAATCGGAGAGCAGTGCCGTCAAGAATATGAATCTCTTGCCGATGAATTAAAAGATGTGAAACAGCAGGTCGGACTAATTATTGCAGCAGGTGATAAGCTCGACGTTCAAGCCCGGTTTGCCAGGAAGCGCCTTTCAGAAGTCAGTATGCATTTTAAGGACTATACAGAGAGAGAGGTCCGGGAGGCATATGAAAAAGCTCATCAGCTGCAAATGGAACTGACAATGAACCGCCAGCATGAAAAACAGCTGCGGGACAGGCGGGATGATATTGAACGAAGGCTGCTTGGCCTGACTGCGACGATTGAAAGAGCCGAGCATTTAGTTTCGCAAATTACAGTTGTCATGAATTATTTATTGTCTGACTTAAAACAAATGGGTGAAATGCTAGAAGACGCGAAATTAAAGCAGGATTTTGGCTTGAGGATCATTGAAGCGCAGGAAGAAGAACGTAAACGTTTATCAAGAGAGATTCATGATGGACCTGCTCAAATGCTTGCCAATGTCATGATGCGTTCGGATTTAATTGAGCGTGTTTATAAAGAGAGAAGCGCAGAGGAAGCAATTAAGGAGATTAGAAGTTTAAAACAGATGGTCCGCTCGGCATTATATGAGGTTAGGAGAATTATTTACGATTTGCGCCCGATGGCTCTTGATGACCTGGGGCTGGTGCCGACCCTCAGTAAATACTTGCAGACGATCGAAGAATATCATAAAAACAAAAAAATTACGTTTTCAAATGTGGGCGAGAATAAGAGACTGCCAACGAAATATGAAGTTGCTTTGTTTCGTTTGGTGCAGGAATCTGTTCAGAATGCTCTTAAACATGCCGATGCAACAGAAATTTCTGTAAAAATGGAGATTAGAAGGTCGAATATTTCAGTTGTGATCAAAGACGATGGGAAAGGCTTTGATAAAACTATAAAAAAGCCGGAGTCATTTGGTATATTAGGAATGAAGGAAAGAGTCGAACTCCTTGATGGTTCAATCTCAATCCATTCCAAACCGGGCGCCGGTACCATTGTTATTGTGCAAGTACCATTAACACTATCATAATAGAGAATTTATTTTCCGGAAGTATAGGGAGGCGAGAAGATGACTACCAAGATTGTCATTATTGATGACCACCAGTTATTTAGAGAAGGGGTTAAACGTATATTGGACTTTGAAAATTCATTCGAAGTTCTTGCAGAGGGCGATGATGGCAGCGAAGCGATTGAGCTCGTTGAACAGAATCAGCCTGATGTTGTCATTATGGATATTAACATGCCGCGTATTAACGGAGTTGAGGCAACCCGGCAGTTAATTGATAAATACCCCGATACAAGGGTCATTATTTTGTCGATTCACGATGACGAAAATTATGTGACGCATGCTTTGAAATCTGGTGCGAGCGGCTACCTATTAAAAGAAATGGATGCAGACGCATTAGTAGAGGCAGTAAAAGTAGTAGCGGATGGGGGCTCTTACCTTCACCCACGGGTAACGCACAACCTCGTAAAAGAGTATCGCAGGTTAGTGGCAGAACAATCGGGCAGTGGGGACCAATACATACAACATGCAGACATACGTCGCCCGCTGCATTTGCTGACACGTCGTGAATGTGAAGTTCTTCAGCTTCTGGCTGATGGAAAAAGTAATCGTGGAATTGGCGAATCTTTATTTATCAGTGAAAAAACCGTTAAAAACCATGTAAGCAATATTCTTCAAAAAATGAATGTAAATGACCGTACTCAAGCAGTCGTGGTCGCAATTAAGAACGGCTGGGTGGAAGTAAAATAAAGCTGAAAGGAGGCTGACTCTCAACAATTGGAGTTAGTCTCCTTTTTTAGTTTTAGTGAATGAATTGCATAAAGCAATTCGTTAAGTGAAAAACGAACACTTACTTAATGTTAAGATAGTATTATTGGTTTCCTAAGGCATATTCCTGTATATCTAGACAACATCATTCGTTTTTCGGTTTAGCTTGTCACATTGTGAAATTGACTCTAGTAGCTTCAGTTTAATTTTGTATAATGCATTTCAAAAGAGTTTCATATAAAATGGAAAATAGAACAAAGTAGAATAAGTATAAGGATGGTATTTTTATATGAAAACAGCAGTTGTAACGGATAGTACGGCGTACATCCCGAAGGATCTGCGAGAGAAATTGAACATTCATATGATCCCCCTGAGCGTTATTTTTGGCGATGAAACCTACCAGGAAGAAGTTGAGATTAGTGCATCAGATTTTTATGAGGAAGTGAAGCATAAAGAGCTGCCTACTACTTCCCAGCCGTCGGTTGGTGAATTTACGGCATTATATGAAAAACTGGCAAATGAGTTTGATGCGGTAATCAGCATCCATCTTTCGAGCGGGGTAAGCGGAACTTTCCAGGGTGCAGTTTCAGCTGGCAGTATGGTGGATGGCATTAAAGCATATCCGTTTGATTCGGAAATCAGCTGCATGGTCCAGGGCTTCTACGCGATCGAGGCAGCTGAAATGGCGCAACAGGGGATATCCGCCCCGGACATCATCGCTCGTTTGCAAGAAATGAAGCAGTCAACCCGCGCTTACTTCATGGTTGATGATTTGTCCCATTTGCAGCGCGGCGGCCGTCTGTCAAGTGCCCAGGCGTTAATTGGCAGCTTGCTGCAGGTAAAACCGCTCCTTCACTTTGTTGATAAAAAGATTGTCCCATTTGAAAAAATCCGCACACGTAAAAAAGCGATGAAACGGATCGTCGAGCTGCTTGGGGAGGAAGTCAAGGGCGGAGAGCCGTTCCGTGCCGTTATTATCCATGCAAATCGAGAAGAAGAGGCGGTGGAGTGGAAGGCAGAGCTTGAAGCCGCTTATCCAAACGTCGAGTTTATGCTCAGCTATTTCGGTCCGGTTATCGGCACCCATCTTGGCGAAGGTGCTATGGGTCTAGGCTGGGTCAAAAAATAATATAAAAGTTAGCGCTGTTTTGTCATAGACAAAGTAGCGCTTTTTACGTAAGAAGAAGGATCCGTCCCTAGTTAATTCTTGTTCATATTCTTGCCGGAATTTATTAAGTTACTAAATTATCCATGTGCTATAATGATGAAAAAAAGGAGGTGAAATCTAATGGAAGAGTTAATTAAACAACTTATAGTGCAAATGAACAGCCGCTTTGATGGAGTAGTCAAAGAAATAGGCTCAATCAAAACCGAAGTCGGAGAGGTCAAAGCAGAGCAAGTAAAAATGCGAGAAGATATTGCTTTTTATTACGGAAGTATGATGAGAGAAATTGAGAATTCTCGAACCGAAGCACGAAGCCAGTTTAAGCATTTAGCGGCTGTAGTCGACCGGGAGCGTGAGGTCATTGAACTGCTTAGCAAGAAAATCGATTTATGAAGTGACAATGAAATAGCCACCTTTATAATCTGCAAAAATTAAAGGAGCTGATCGATTGCGATTTGCTTTGTTGGATTCAAAATTTGTTCCACAACCGCTTCTCAATTCTTCTATGACAACATCCCCGATTTCCCACCATGAAGATTTACCCCGCCAGCCTATAAACACCTCTTTCAGTTTTAATGCAGACATGCAAGCGATGCTGGCAGGCAAGCAGCTCCTGCTGGACGAACTCCCCTTTCCGCTACATTTAATCCAGGATCACTATGAAGCAGGCTATCTCATCTATCGAAAAGGAATTACTATGACGAAAAACAGCGCCAAGTGCATGAGGTGCGGAAATAGCGACACCCGATTATTTGCGAAGTTTCCGTGCGCTCGATGTGGCGAAGAATGCCTGTATTGCCGGAAGTGCATTATGATGGGAAGGATTACTGCCTGTACGCCTTTAGTTAGCTGGACAGGGCCTGACCCAAACTTTGAGAGTGTTCAATCCGCCTTATTATGGACCGGAGCATTGTCAGAAGGCCAATCGGCAGCATCCACCAAAGTTATTGAAGCTGTAAACAGAAACGAAGAATTGCTCGTTTGGGCGGTATGCGGTGCCGGCAAGACCGAGGTCTTGTTTGCGGGGATTAACGAAGCGCTAATAGAGGGTAAGCGAGTCTGTGTTGCAACCCCGAGGACCGATGTTGTTCTAGAATTAACGCCCCGATTTAAAAAGGTTTTTCCCAGTATCGAAATTGCTTCCCTTTTTGGAGGGAGTGAGGATCGGCACCTCCAATCCCAATTAACGATTTCAACTACTCACCAACTCCTGCGTTTTTACAACGCATTTGATACGATGATTTTGGACGAGGTTGACGCTTTTCCATATTCCGTTGATGAAACTTTGCAGCATGCTGTGACGCAGTCCAGAAAACCAGCTTCCTCGATGATTTATCTTACCGCGACTCCCAATGAAACATGGCAAGCCCAGTGCCTTGCTGGAAAAAGAGCATTTGTGACGATTCCGGCCCGATACCACCGCCATCCTCTGCCTGTACCTGAATTTTCCTGGTGTGGCAACTGGAAAAAGCTTATGAACAAAGGCCGGCTTCCGGAAAACGTCCTGTTGTGGCTCAAGAATCGTCTCGACTCGAACAAGCAAGCACTGTTGTTTTTTCCCAGCATTGACTCCATGGAAAAAATCCTTCCCATTCTCCGCAAGCTTAATGCAAATATACAGGCTGTTCATGCTGAAGATCCGCAGCGAAAAGAAAAGGTTCAGGCAATGAGGGATGGACGAGTTCCGATATTGCTCACGACCACGATTCTTGAACGAGGCGTCACATTTCCGAATGTTGATGTAGCAGTTCTTGGAGCTGAAGAAAGGATTTTTACAGAAAGCGCACTTGTGCAAATTGCTGGCCGGGTTGGCCGCAGTGCAGAATTCCCGGATGGGAACATCACTTTTTTCCATTACGGAAAAACAGAAGAAATGGTCAAAGCCAGAAAGCAAATTATCAAAATGAACAAAGAAGCTGTTGAGAAAGGGTTGATAAGGTGACACGCTTTTTCCAAAATGATCAATGCTTATTTTGCCTGGAAGAAATTCAGCCGAAAATTAGCTGGTGCGATTTGTTCTCGCAAAGTGTCGAAACGACTTTATGTGAAGCATGCACATCAAAGCTTAAACAAATCAGCGGAGCGGGTTGCAGAATTTGCAGCAGGCCCTTTGAAGGGTTGAGTCCAGACTTTCGAAAAGATGACCTCTGCTTTGATTGTTTTCGGTGGGAAGAGGATCCGGAGTGGAAGCACCAGCTTGACCGGAACATATCGATATTCGTGTATAACGATTTTATAAAAGATATGATCGCCCGCTTTAAATTCAGGGGAGATTACATACTCTCGAAAGCTTTCGCAGGCTATATCGAAACAAGACTGAATTCATTTCACACCCACCTTCTCGTCCCAATCCCTTTAAGTGAAGAAAGGCTCTATGACCGGGGCTTTAATCAGGCGGAGGCGCTTATCAACGAAGCTGGCCTTAGCCCATCAAATTGTCTCAGCCGCATCCATACTGAAAAACAATCGAAAAAATCCCGATCTGAAAGAATCCATCTCCCCCAAGTATTTCAAGTATTAGAACCCGATCAAGTCGCCAGTAAACAAATTATCCTTATTGATGATATTTATACAACCGGTTCAACCCTTCGCCATGCTGCTAAACAGCTTAAAGCGGCCGGAGCGATATCAGTTTCATCCATAACACTTGCGCGCGGTTAAAAATTGTTCCGTTAATTTTCATATCTTTCCTCTCATCTACAAGATATAATGAAGAAAACAACATTCGACAAGGGGGAAGTCGAAATGGCTGAACTTACCAACTGTCCCAGGTGTGATGAGCTATTTGTTAAAAGCCAATTCCGCGATCTATGCCAGAAATGCTGGAAAGAGGAAGAGCAGGCGTTCGAAGCTGTCTATCAATTTGTCCGCAAGCGGGAAAACCGGGCAGCGACGATTCACCAAGTAGTGGAAAACACTGGTGTGGAAGAGGAATTGATTTTAAAATTCATTAAAAGCGGGAGGCTGAAGGTGACGCAGTTCCCAAACCTTGGATACCCGTGTGATAAATGCGGAACGATTATCCGCCAGGGGAAATTGTGCGGCCATTGCGCGGAGCAGCTTAAAAAGCAATTAGACATCCATGAGTATGAAGAAGAGCGCAGGCTTGAAATAGAAAAGCGGGGAAAAGGTACATATTTTGCGGCTGAAGATAATTTGAGAAGGCGCAATTGATAAAGCTGTATGGACACCCATACAGCTTTTTTAATAGGGAAAAAGATGTATTTTTTTATTATCCATACATAACCATTAAAAAATCGCAATTGTTAACCGATAATAGAGATATAATATGGTCGGTCTGAAAGCGAGGTTAAGAAACCATGAAGATCAATAACATGGGTCCATCTGGATTAAATCCTTATAAACGCCAGATGAACAAGTTCGAGAATGCAGACAAAACAGCCAGTAAGGCATCCGATAAATTAGAGATCTCCTCCACTGCGAAGGAGATGCAGCAATCATCACATATCTCTGCCCAGCGCGAGGCGAAAGTAGAAGAGCTGAGGATTCAAGTTGAGAACGGCAACTACAAAGTAAATCCGCGCGACGTTGCTAAAAGCCTGATTAACTATTATTTTAAAAATTAAATCAATCGTTTGATTAAAAAAGGGGAGGGTCACAAATGTCTAGTGAAGCACTATTATCATCGATGGATAAACTCATAAAGCTTCATAAAAGCCTGTTTGATCTGGCTGTCAAAAAGACAAATACAGTCAAAGAAGGTGACATGGACACCCTCAATCAAATTCTTAAAGATGAACAAAGCCATATCGCAGCAATTGATAAAATCGAAAGAGAACGTCAACAAGCAGCGTTAATGATCGTAACCACAGTGGAAATACCGACGGTTACTGACTGCATAAATGTGTTGGATAACACAGAAAAAGATAGATTGATTGAGAAAGCAAACGAACTAACTGAAATGGTTTTTAATTTAAAAGAGCAGAATTACTTGAATCAACAATTAGTTTACAGTTCCATGCAATTTGTCAATTTCTCTTTAAATCTGTTGAGACCGCAGCCAGAATCGATTAACTATAGTTCACCTGCCAACAATACAAAAAAGATCAATTCACAAGGAATGTTTAATTCTAAAGCGTAACATATCGGAGGTACAAAGATGCGTTCATCTTTTATGGGATTGGAGACTGCCCGTCGCGGGATGTTTACCCAACAAAGTGCTTTATATACCACTGGACACAATATTTCGAATGCGAATACACCAGGGTTTTCAAGACAGCGAATTAATTTTACGGAGAGTAATCCATTTCCGGCTGCCGGATTTAATAAACCTATGATTCCCGGCCAGATGGGAACAGGGGTGGAAGCTGGCTCAATCCAAAGGATACGCGATGATTTTCTTGATTTGCGGTATCGCGGGCAAAATAGCAAATTAGGCTACTTTGGAACTAAATCCGATGCCCTTGCACGTATGGAAGACATTATGAATGAACCCACAAAAGAAGGTTTATCATCTGCCATGGATGCATTTTGGAACTCGTTGCAAACGCTCGGTACATATCCGAATGAAAGTGGTGCAAGAGAAAGCGTATTGGCTCAAGCCAATTCTTTAGCAGATACATTTAATTACCTGTCAGGTTCCCTTGAGTCGATCCGCAGTGATTTAGCTCAGAGCATTGACGTCTCCGTTGCTGAGATCAACTCGATCACTGAACAAATAAACAAAATCAACAAGGACATTAGCAAAGTAGAACCGCATGGGGATTTGCCAAACGACTTGTACGATAAACGGGACCGCTTAATTGACGATCTATCCAAATTAGTGAATATAAAGGTAACCAAGCAGCCTAATGGCGGACTTGCTAAACCAATCGCAGAGGGTACATATAAAATTGAAATAGTAAATGATGCAGGTGTAAGTTTGGGAACTCTCGTAGATAATACTACAACCGAGGGTGATCCAAATCTAGTCACTCACAAAATGACCGGTGGTTATCTTGAATACCTCAAAGTTGGCAACAATGATCCTGTAAATGCAGAAGATTTTGCAGCAGGCTCATTAAAAGCAGATATAGAATCCAATGGTTATATTGATGGGAATGGGGATAAAGTTGGCGAGTATCCGCAAATGATCGATGAGCTTGATAAGCTTGCATTTGCGTTTGTCAAAGAATTTAACATAATCCATGCCAACGGTGATGACCTTAACGGTAACAACGGCGTAAATTTTTTTACTGATCTATCCGACTACAAAGATGCAGCAAACAAAATGTCGGTAGCGATAACAGACCCAAATCAGATTGCGGCAGCCGCAGATGGAACAAAGGGGGGTAATGGGAAAAACGCCTATGATCTTTCTGATGTGATGAGAAAAGATTTTAGCGATTTCGTTGCTTTAATACCGGATCCCGCTGGTTCCGGTGCTGATATCAATCTCAAGGATTATATTCAAAATGATTTAAAAATGAGCGGTAATATTAAATCATTTTATGGCGGCGTGATTACTGGCTTAGGTGTTCAAGCCAGAGAAGCAAATGTCTTGGCAAGTAATACTGAAACATTAATTCAATCTGTTGAATTTCAGCGGCAATCAGTCTCCGGAGTTTCTCTGGACGAAGAAATGACAAATTTAATTAAATTTCAACATGCTTATAATGCTTCCGCGCGGAACATTACCGTCATCGACGAAATGCTTGATAAAATTATTAATGGCATGGGAACAGTCGGAAGGTAGGGGATATAAAAATGCGGGTTACACAATCTATGCTTTCTAATAACACGCTTCGTAACTTAAGTAATAGCTATCAAAGATTAGGTAAATACCAGGAACAGCTAAGCTCCCAGAAAAAAATCTCAAGACCTTCCGACGACCCGGTTATAGTCTTTAAAGGTATTTCCTACAGGAGCAGCGTAAATGATGTTGAGCAATATCAGAAAAATATTGCTGAAGTTAATGTTTGGCTTGAGAATACTGAAGATGCACTGGAAAAAGCGGGATCTTCGATTCACCGGGTCAGTGAGCTCATCATACAAGCGAATACTGGTTCAGTAACTGATGAGGACAGGCAGAAAATCGAAGATGAAATTGAAGAGATCAAGCAGCAGATAATATCAGTAGCGAATACAAAGTTATCTGGCAAGTACATTTTTAATGGTTCTGATATATATAACCAACCGGTAAACTATAATGGAACAGCAATTACTACAGCTTACAATAATGACTCTATTAAGATAGAAGTATCTGCAGGGATTAAATTAAATGCAAACTATTTGGGCTCTAACATTTTCAAGCATGATCCTGCGAGTACTACTGACAAAGGTTTGCTTGGTGATCTTGAAGCATTACAGGCGGATTTGAAGAACGGGAACGACCCTGATTTAGGTCAGTACATTACTAATTTTCAGAAGCATCTAGAAAATATTAATTCTACTAGATCAAGTATCGGGGCAACTATGAACAGAGTAGAATTAATTGAAACACGTTTAGATTCTCAAGAAATCATTGCAAACAAAATGGTTTCTCAAAACGAGGATATCGAAGTGGAAGAAGTTATTTTACAGCTTCAAACTCAAGAAAGTGTTCATAGAGCAGCCCTGAGTGTTGGTTCACGTATCATGCAGCCAACTCTAATGGATTTCCTAAGATAACACATAAAGCTATCTATATATAGATAGCTTTTCTTTGTAGGGGGAGAAACCGTGCGAGTACCGCAAATCCAGATTGAATCGCAAGCAGGGAGGGTAGGGTTAAATACTCAAAAGCCGACCCAAAGAATAGATCAACCCCCTGCTGATATGATAATTGAACAACCGCCTGCTGAGTTGTTTATTAATCGTCAACCTTCTAGATTAACAATAGATCAAACTTTGGCACGCGAGAATCTTGATCTGAAATCGTATAGGAGAAGAACTCAAGATAATGCGATGTTAGGTGTACAAGGAATAAAGAACTATGTCCAAAAAACCGTGCGTGACGGAAATGAACTTATGAGGATAGAAAATGGCGGAGATCCAATAGCCGCCCAAGCGAAACGAGCATTAATTGATGAAACTACATTTAGTACGGGTGATACACCAGCGCAATTCAGTGTGAAGGTAGAATACACCCCAGCTAAGGTTCATGTAGAATGGGAGCGTCATGAGCCGGTTATGGAAGTCCAAATAAACAAACCGGTTCACGCATATATACCTGGTGCTACTGATGTATATATGCGGCAAAACCCATCGTTAAAGATAGATTTTACAATATAAAGAAATGTGGTGAGATAAGTGAAAGTGAAAACACGTTATCTTGGGGAACTGGAAGTGGATAAAGATGATGTTATTACTTTTCCTAACGGAGTCCCCGGTTTTCCTGATGACAAGGGCTATATTCTCATTCCTTTGGAAGAAAAGTCGCCATTCAGTCTCCTTCAATCTGTCCAGACAGAGCAATTAGGATTTGTAATAGCTGATCCATTTTCCTTCTATAAAGATTATGAATTTGATCTTCCGGACTCGTTTGTCACTCAGTTTAAGATCGATGATAAAACTGACATCAATATTTTTTCGATTGTAACTGTAGAGCAGTCGATAGAAACGTCGACTCTCAATCTTCAGGCACCTATTATTATTAATGATAGGACGAGACAAGGTAAACAAGTAATACTGGATTCGGAGAAATATCATACAAAGCATCCTCTGAAAAATAAACAAGCAGGACAGGAGGGTTAGGCATGCTTGTCCTCTCGCGAAAAAAGAACGAAAGCTTAGTGATTGGTGAAAATATTGAAATAAAAATCCTCGAGATAAACGGCGATCAAATTAAAATTGGGATCAAAGCACCGAAAGAAATTGACATTCTGCGCAAGGAAATAGTAATTAAAACTGAAAAAGAAAACTCTACAGCACTTAAAAGCAATTTCGATATAAATAAATTTTTATAAAAAATCAAAAACTATTAAATAATTGCCGATTTATGTCGATATATTAACTAGTTACATAGTAAACAGTCGGCCGGCTAAATTCTATGTCAAATAAACCACATGGATGTGGACATTTCAAACTCAAGGAGGAAATACAAAATGAGAATTAATCACAATATCTCAGCGATGAACACTCATCGTCAATTGACTTTCAACAACAGCAACGCTGCTAAATCCATGGAGAAATTATCTTCTGGATACCGTATCAACCGTGGAGCTGACGATGCTGCCGGTCTTGCAATCTCTGAAAAAATGCGTAACCAAATCCGTGGATTAGACCAAGCATCTAAAAACTCACAAGATGCAATCTCTTTAATCCAAACAGCTGAAGGTGCATTGAACGAAACTCACTCAATGTTACAGCGTATGGCTGAATTGACAACACAAGCTGCTAACGAAACTATTACAAAATCTGATGCTGATAAAATTCAAGCTGAGATTACACAATTGACAAACCAAATCGACAGCATCGCTGGCCAAACTAAGTTTAATACTAAAGCATTATTGAACAGTGATTCAGCCATACTTACTTTCCAAGTAGGTGCTAATGGTGCAGAGACAATCTCTCTAAGCCTGAAAGATGCTACTGCAACTGGTCTTGGAGTTAATACTCTTACTGCATTAGATGGTACAAACGCCGTTGCTAGTGCAAACTTGATCAAAATTCAAGATGCCATCAATGAAGTTTCTGAAGCTCGTTCAAACTTCGGTTCAGTTCAAAACCGTTTAGAGCATACAATCAACAACCTAGGTACAACTTCTGAGAACCTGCAAGCTGCAGAATCTCGTATCCGTGACGTAGATATGGCTCAAGAAATGATGAACATGACTAAGAACAACATTCTGACTCAAGCTGCTCAAGCTATGCTTGCTCAAGCTAACCAACAACCACAAGGTGTTCTTCAGTTACTAGGGTAATACGAGTTAAAAAACCTCCGTTCAATTTGAACGGAGGTTTTTTTATTACCATAATAAACCTGTGAAACAGAAGGTGTTATATGATTAAGATAATGAATTTTTTGTCGATAAAAAGAGTATGAAATAAAAGTGATGGGTGATAAGATGCGAACTATTTCTCTATGCATAATAGTTAAAGATGAAGAACGTTTTCTTGAACGCTGCTTAAACAGCGTCGCAAAACATATAAATGAAGTCATACTCGTTGATACGGGCTCTACTGATAGAACACTTGAAATAGCGGAGAATTATAATGCTAAGATTTCTCACTATGAGTGGATAAATGATTTTGCGGCAGCACGTAATAACAGCATTAAACAGGCTACAAGCGATTATATCCTCGTTCTTGATGCAGATGAATATTTGGATGAAGATACCGATCTCCAGACGGTGTTAATTACAGAAAAGGATCATTATACAATCCGTATTAAAAACTACCTATCCAGTGGAGGAGCTATTTTCCATCCGGCTGTTCGGTTATTTAAAAATCATCGTGGACTACAATATCAAGGACGAATCCATGAGCATTTGAATGTGGAAGATAAAAGTCTTGGTTTATCTCATGAGTTCGCAGATGTACTCATACATCATGACGGTTATAAAGATGAGGTGGTCCAGGAGAAGGAGAAGCATAAAAGAAATATTGCAATCTTACTTGAAGAGGTGGAGAAAAATCCATCTGGGTATAATTTATATAATTTAGGAACTCAATATAGGGCAAATCATCAGGATGAAGAGGCAATTACTTATTATAAGAGAGCTTTTGAGCTTTCAAAAGACCGTTTATATATCCAAAGCTTGCTTTATAATATGATCGACTCAATAAGAAGGCTGGGCAGACATGACGAAGCTTCAAATGTGGTCAATGCTGCAATTGAAAGCTTTCCAAACCATACAGATTTTCACTTTTTAAAAGGCAGAATTTTTGAAGAGCTTGATTTCAACAATGATGCTGTTCAAGCGTATGAACATTGTATTCGTTTAGGTGAAGTTGAATTATTTCAAACGTTGGAAGGGGTGGGCAGTTTTCTTGCTTATGTGCGTCTAGGAGCTATAGCGGTGGAAAAGGGACAGTATGTACTTGCATTTGAAATGGCTTTAAAAGCTCTTGAGAGTAACAAATACCATATGCCTGCTTTACGCTTATATCTTGAAATGATGAAGAAAACAAATATACCTCTAAAAACGATGGAGGAGCATCTTAGAAACATCTTTTCAGTGGCAAACGTGACTGATCTTAAACATTTAATAGTAGTACTAACAGTTATCAAAAGCCCATTGCTCCAGCAATATATTGATTTATATAAATTAAAACTAGATCCAAGCGTTTCTATGATAGCAAGGTTATATAACCGGCAGTATGCAGAAGCAGTAGAAATAGCTACTAAGATGGATGATATTAAAGAAAGTGAAACCAATGACCTTTTTTTATTGGCATACATATCCAATTCAGAAGATTTAGCAGGAGCCGCCAGGAAGCCATTAAATTTTAGTATTAAAGAATGGAAGCAATTAAAAAGCTTTTTGCAAAGCAAACCCGAGGATCTTGGCAATATTTCTGAACCGGTCGCAAATATCATCGTTTTTATCGCGGAACAGCTTCTGAACTTACAAGAAGAAGATCTTTTCAATCAGTGCATCAGCACAATTCAACAAGGTCCTGCAACGTTAACAATAAAATTTTGCCATATGCTTATCGAAAATAGATATTCAAACATCGCAATGGATTTGTTATTGGCAGAATATGATAAAAATAAACAGAATATAGAATGGTTAGAGTTACTTGGCGATGCTTGCACACAAGAAAATCAGGATAAAGATGCTCTTTCTGTTTACAATCGTGCATTGCAGTTAAAACCTGAATATCGAATATATGAGAAAGTGTATGAAATTTATATAAAATTAAATGAGCACAAAGAAGCTGGATTAATAAAAAATGAAATAGCAAAGCTTTTTCCTTTTGTGGAATGGGCTAAAGCATAGAGGAAAATGACATGAAAACTAGTATAATCATCCTTACTCACAATCAAATAGAGTATACACAGCATTGCATTAAGAGCATTAGAAACTATACCTCAAACCTGGATTATGAAGTTATTGTTATTGACAACCAGTCAACTGATGGAACCGTAGACTGGCTGAAACAACAAACGGACTTAATAGTTCATTATAATTTAGAGAATGTTGGATTCCCAAAAGGATGTAACCAAGGAATAAATATGGCGAGCGGAGAAAATATCCTTTTGCTAAATAATGATGTAATTGTAACAGAGAACTGGTTAGACAATCTCCTGGCCGCTTTATATAGTGACGAAAAGATCGGGGCTGTTGGTCCTGTAACCAATTCAGCGGCCTATTATACTTCAATTCCAGTAACGTATACAACTATCGACGAAATGCACATATTTTCTAAAGGCTTTAATGTTAGCAATCCAAATCTGTGGGAAGAACGCTTAAAATTAATTGGCTTTTGCCTATTATTTAAGAGGACAGCCTTAGACGAAGTTGGAGTTTTGGATGAACGATTTACACCGGGGAACTTTGAAGATGACGATATCTCTATTAGATTGAGAAAAAGTGGATATACTCTTTTATTGTGTCAGGATACTTTTATCCACCATTACGGGAGTGTGTCCTGGAAGGAGAACCTTAACAATTATTCTTCCATACTTTCAACAAATGAACAGCTTTTTATGAACAAATGGGGAACAAATTCATCGTCATATTTAATCGATCTGGATCTAATTGAAGCCATTAATGTAACTACAAATGAGCCATTAAATGTTTTACATATTGGCTGCAGAAGCGGTGGGACACTGCTGAAAATAAAAAATTCATATAAAAGTGCTAATCTGTATGGTATTGAAAAATCTATTTTTGAAGCCAATGAGGCTAAGCTCGTTGCTAAAGTGAATGTTGATGAGCCGTCGAATGCTTTAAGTGAGTATCCAGATAATTTTTTTGATGTCATCCTAATGTCTGACTCGGAGAAATTTGAAGAAATAGAAGTTTTAGTTCCGGACATCAAGAAAAAGTTAAAAGATAATGGTGTCTATATTACCAAGTTGAGTAACATTAGTTTTTATCCAAATATCAAAAATATTTTATCCGGAGGTAAACCGTTATACGGCAATCGTTTCTTTTCTTATCAAGAAGTATTTGATTTATTCAGCGATGAAGAAGCTGACTTTGATATCACTTTATTAAAATCGGAACTAAATGAACGTGCAAGAACAGAGATAAAGGTTTATTCAGAATTTGGGGATGCCAATACGCAAATTCTTATGGAAACAGCCCAGTTTCTTGTCAGAGTAAAGACACAAAATCATGTTAAGCAACTTATCAAAGATATTTTCGAAGGCTATGCTACAGAAGCTAATCTGCAGGTAATAAATTCAAAAAGTGTAGAAGAGCTCATCAATAGTTTTGATGATAATGAGAATACGGTGAATTTCTTAAATCTGTTAGCAATTAAGAATTTAGAATTGCAGAAATATGAATTTGTACTTCCTTACTTAAATGCCGCCCATCATATTGATAAGAATGACGCAGATACAATTTATAACTTGGCCTACGTTTTAAACCTTTTTGGGGACAACAGGAAAGCGATGGAGTATCTTGAGAAATTGACTAACATGGATGAGGAAATCCAATCGCTGTATCAAGTATTATATGAAAAAACCGCTGGCTTAAAGAACATTGTTCGTAGAATAGAGTTTTCAATCGAAGTAGATGAATCGGTACAGGAAGTATTAATTTCGATCCGTGATGGGAAAATTTCTGAAGATGATCTTATGAATGTAATAAATAATGACATTATCAATAAACAATCAGTATTAAATATCTTGGCTGTTTCCTTCTATAAAGAAAAGAATATCGAATTATGTCTTTCGTTACTGGAAAAATCATATAAGTTAGACCCGAAAGATGAGGATACTTTGTTTAATTTAGGGCACATCTTGTGGACATTAAAAGAAAACAGGCTGGCTTTACATTATTTTAGTCAAATAGAAAACCGTGATTTAGAAATTGCCAGTGCTATTGAGGATATTCAAAAGGAGTTACAAACCACATGAACAACAATAAGGTTTGCTTTATTTATTGTGTTAACAATCAATCATTGCTTGAAGAGTCGCTTAAGTATATATACTCCTTGGACATCCCTGAAGGATTTGAAATAGATGTCATTACAATAGAGGATTCACCGGCAATGGCAGCAGGATATAATCGAGCCATGCAAGATTCTGATGCTAAATATAAAGTGTACCTTCATCAGGATGTGATAATTGTAAACCAAAACTTGATAACGGATATTATCAAATTGTTTACTGCTAATCCTAAGTTAGGAATGCTGGGCGTTGCAGGCAGTAAGTATATACCTGGCAATGGCATATGGTGGGAGAGTAAATTTACATATGGAAAAGTTTATGATAGCCATAGCGGTAATATGGAATTGCTTCAATTTAATGAAGTTACAAAAGATTATCAATCTGTTCATGCGTTAGATGGGTTAATTTTAATAACCCAGTTTGATATTCCTTGGAGGGAAGATTTGTTTGGTGGATGGCATTTTTATGATCTATCACAATGTATGGAGTTTATTAAACAAGGTTACGAAGTAGGAATACCTCCACAAGACCGTCCGTGGTGTCTACATGATTGTGGAATCGTTAATACTGAAAACGGCTTTGATTTATACGCAAATATTTATCTAAATGAGTATAAAAATGAGATCAAGGAAACGTATCCACTGGTTAGTATCTTAATCCCTACTTATAATCGACCAGAATTTTTTGAACAGGCTATAATAAGCGCAATAAAGCAATCATATCTGAATATAGAAATTATTGTATGTGATGACAGTACGAATGATGATACTAAAGAAATTGTAGATAAATATGTAAAAGAATACGAACACATCACTTATATAAAAAATCAGCAAAATCTAGGCCAATTTGAAAACGATTTAAAATTGATGAGTCTTGCAAAAGGGGAATACATAAATTTCCTAATGGATGATGACTTATTTCATCCAGAAAAAATAAAAAAAATGATGAGATATTTTTTACAAGATTCCGAGGTGAATATAGTAACCTCTCACCGACAAATAATTAATGAAAATGGAAAATTTGCAAACGATATAAAGAGCACCCAACGATTATTTAAAGAAGACCAAATTTTAGATGGCCTTGAATTTGGTAGTTTTATTTTAAAAGAACTAAGCAATTTTATAGGCGAACCCACTACAGTCCTATTTAAGAAGTCAAAACTTCTTGAGCCATTTGGAACTTATGGTGGAAGAAGATATTTATGTAATGTAGATTTGGCTTCTTGGTTCAATTTATTAGAAACTGGAAAAGTAGTTTATATTAATGAGACATTAAGTTATTTTAGAATTCACTCAGGTCAACAGCAGCAAAATTTTGACATGTATATAAACGGATTGCTGGATTATATCCATCAAATTCTTATTGCAAAGGAGAGGGGGTTTCTTAAAACAGATGAGGATTACTCACTCTCGTTAGAAAAATGCATAAATTACGCGGACAACATCATGACTGACCAAATAATAACTGAATATACGGGAGATAGACTACCTGAGGTACAGAGTTACCTTGACTATATGAAACTGCAGTTTAAAGAATTAAAACAAAAAAAGAAAAAAGAATCTCCGTTAGTTAGTATATTAATTCCCGCCTACAATCGGCCTGAATTGCTTGAAATCGCCTTGAAAAGCGTATTAGATCAAACTTACCCAAACATAGAGATTATCATAAGTGATGATAGCACGAATGATGAAGTCAAAGACATGTTAGCACCTTATTTACAAAGACATAATCATATAAAATATAAAAAAAATGAAATACCAATGGTAGAGAAAAACTTCTCACAATGTGTAAAAATGGCTTCGGGTGAATTTATTAATTATCTGATGGATGATGATGTATTTCATCCTAAGAAAATCGAAATAATGGCGCAATATTTAATCGAAAATCAAAATATTTCACTAGTCACTTCCCATAGACAATTAATTGATGAACAAGGTCACTTTCTACCGGATAAAACTGAAACAAAAGTTTTATTTAAAAATACTACGATATTACCAGGTAGAACTTTGGGTGATTTTTGCTTGAAAAATATGTGTAATTTCATTGGTGAACCTACAACTGTTCTGTTCCGAAGAAAAGATATTGCTAATGATTTCGGTATTTTTGAAAACAAACAATATTCTGTCATAAATGACTTAGCAACTTGGATATCATTATTGGCAAAAGGGGATGCAGTATACATTCCCGAGTCTTTAAGTTATTTTAGACAACACTCTGGGCAAAACCAAGAATCGATGAGATTTCTTAAAGATGCCATTCCACAGTGGCTTAGTTTATTAATTGATTCGAGAAAAAGCGGGTTCTTAAATAATGAAATAGAGTATAAGAAATCTTTGGTTAAGTATATTGATATTATTAAACATGTAATTTCACACGGTCATCGACAGCAAAAATTAGAGCTTTTAGATACCGAAGATATCAATGCGTCCTTGTCTCTATTTTTAAAAGAGCTTACATGCAATGATTCGCATTTCTGTCCATACTGTAAGCAGCGATTTCAAAGTTTTATCCCATGGTCAGATGATTATGATTTTGAAAACTATGATTGGGAAATGTGGAATAAGCGAACCGCTATTTGTCCTAATTGTCATTCGTTGGATAGAGAGAGGTTATATAAAATTTTTATTGAGAAAGAAACCAATATCAATAGTAAGGATCTTGCCGTCCTGCATATCGCACCAGAAAAAAATTTACGAGATTGGTTAAGTGCTAAACCCAATCTTGCCTACGTGGCAGGAGATCTTTTTCCAAGTGATAAAGATATGATCAAACTTGATATAACTGACATTGGCTATAATAATCAGCATTTCGATGTAGTTTTATGCAGTCACGTACTTGAACATGTACCAGATGATATGAAAGGCTTGAAGGAACTATACAGAGTGTTAAAAACAGGGGGGTGGGGGATTATTCAGGTTCCCATTGCCCTAAACATAAATATGACATTAGAAGATCCAACAATTACGACTCCAGAAGATAGAAAAAGAATCTTCGGCCAAGATGATCATGTACGAATATATTCAAAAAGTGATTTTGTAAATAGACTAAAACTAGTTGGATTTAGAGTTGAAGAATACAAACCGATTGAGTGTTTCGGAATAGATATAACAAGCGCAATAGGTTTATCTGAAAAAGATACTCTATACATCGTTTACAAGGCTTAGTTAATTTAACAGCTCTCGAAGCTTAGAGGGCTCGTAAAAGGTTACATTTAAAAGCCTTTCAAAAAATACGAGCCTATCATTATGTTTTAATAAAAATTTCATGGGGGGCTCTATATTGGGATTTTATTCTGAGGAAGAACTAAAAAAGATTGGCTTTAAACATATCGGTGTAAATGTCAAAATTAGTGATAAGAGCAGTATTTACTTTCCGGAAACTATTTCGATTGGCAATAATGTAAGAATAGACGATTTTTGTATATTGACAGGAGGAACGAGCGGAATAAATATTGGTTCATATATTCACATAGCAGCTTTTTCTGCTATATTTGGTAGTGGTGGAGGCGTCACGCTAAAAGATTTTTCCTGTTTATCTTCGAGAGTCACATTATATAGTTTATCAGATGATTACTCTGGCCACAGTTTGACCAATCCGACTGTACCAAAGGAATTTTTAGGTGTAGAAAAAGGACATATACTAATAGAAAAACATGTTGTTATAGGTACAAATTCAACAGTTTTACCGGGTGTTACAATAGGGGAAGGTAGCGCTATTGGTGCCCACAGTTTAGTTAAAGAGTCGTTGGATCCGTGGGGTATATATGCAGGAACACCGGTAAGAAAAATAAAAAACCGAAAAAAAGAAATACTTCGTTTAGAAAAAGAACTGAAGCAATGAATAACTGTCTATGTAAGGCAGGTTCTAAAATTATCGGAGATACTATTGGGCAGGTCGGCACAAGTAATATAAGTGAAAATACGATAATTTTCTTACTTCATATGATGTGTATTTTACAGGACAACAACTAAACATTAAAACTGGACTACATATGTAATCGTTGAAATTAAGTTTTTAACAATAATAATTGGAGTAAAAATAATGATTGAAATACCCTTTCTAAAACCGAAAGTTATACCTTATGAAAAATATGTAAACTATTTAAAATATATAGACGAAAGCAAAATCTACAGTAATTATGGACCGTTAAATAGAATGTTTGAAGACCGCATTTTATTAGAGTACTTCAATGGCATAGGTGCCGTTACAACAGTGAATAACGCTACAACGGGATTAATATTAGCAATAAATGAATTGAAAAGACCAAGAGGAAAGTATGCTTTAATGCCAAGTTTTACTTTTTCAGCAACACCCCTCGCTGCAATGTGGTGCGGGCTTGAACCATATTTTATAGATATAGATGAAAACACGTGGGAAATGGATAGAGATCACTTAAGTAGTGCTCTAAACAGGCTTGGAGATGAAGTTGCAATTGTCATTCCATATGCTACTTTCGGCAATAACATTGATCTTTCTTACTACAGTCTCATACACCAACAAGGAATCCCTGTAGTAATAGATGCAGCACCTGGTTTTGGGGCAAGTGATCAAGGGACACAATTTGGCCAGGATTTTTCCGGAGCTGTTGTATATAGCTTTCATGCTACAAAACCGTTTGGCATTGGAGAAGGTGGCTTGGTTTATAGTAGCGATGAAGAAATAATCCACAAAGTTAGGGCATCTGGCAATTTTGGATATTTAGGAACAAGAGAATCAAAAAGTATGGGACTAAACTCAAAACTTCCTGAATTATTTGCGGCTATTGGATTGGCGACATTGGATCATTTAAGTGAGAAAATAGCGAGTAGATTACGGGTTATTGAAAGCTACCAAAAAGAACTTGAAGCTCATAATTTAATAAGTTTAGGCTGGAAAACCCAACAAACAACCGGGCAAATTCCCCACCAATTTTTTTCGGTGTTATGCCCCGTGGGTGAATATAATGATTACTACATTAAAAAGCTGGGGGAGAAGAAAATTCAAGCATTAAAATATTTTTCCCCTGCTTGCCATGAACAAGAGCAGTTTATTAAATTTTTTCATTCAGATTTGACAATAACCGAAGGAATTTCTAAACGAATTCTTTCTTTGCCGTTCTGGGAGGGTATGGAGCAAGATACTATTTCACGGATTATTAAAACTCTAATTTCATAATTTACAAACGCGGAACAAAATGTAGTCGTTATGTCTATTTTTCACTGTGTTTATCAAACAAGCATATTAAAATTTAACATTCATTATTTTTATCCGATGTAATAAATAGATAATCATTAGGGGGATAAAAATATGGTCTCTGTCGATTCGATTTCACGATCAACAATAGGAGAAATAACTGTCGAACCAAAAAGTTCACTCCCAATGCTTCCGCAAGAGAAAGAATCTAACACCGTAGAACAGCAGCAGCTTGAGAACTTGAACGATAATAATATTAAAGAAGAAGAGTTAGATAAAGCTGTAAAAGATTTGAATAACTTTTTAGATACTTCACATACACATCTAAAATATGTTTTCCACGACAAGCTAGAGAGATATTATGTTACTTTAATTGACGACGAAACGAAAGAAACGGTAAAGGAAATCCCAGCTAAGAAATTATTAGATGTCTATGCTTCCATGAGAGAATATTTGGGCTTGTTTGTAGATGATAAAATTTAAGGGGAGGTTTTAATCTATGTTTACGAATCAAATGAGGATCACCGGGTTTGCGTCAGGCCTTGATACAACTTCAATAATTAGGGATTTGATGACTGCTGAAAGAGCACCGCTGGATAAGTTATTTCAACAAAAAGAATGGCTGCAATGGCAACGGGATGCTTATAGAGATGTAAATCTAGAGATTGCTACAGTTAGAAATAAAGCTGATAAATTAAGATTTTCCTCTGGCTTTAATGGTTTTAGTGCTTCTTCTTCAGATACTTCGAGGGCCTTAGTTGCTGCGAAAAGCAACGCTGTGGCCGGCTCATATGATCTCACTATTAATAGTTTGGCCGAGGTTGCAAAATTAAAAACAGGCAATGCTATAGTTAAAACTGATGGAACTGCTGCACAATCAACGGATAAGATACTTGCTGCTGGACAGACAGCTTCTTTCACACTTGAATCTTTAAATGGACAGGCTTCTATAACCATTACTGAAGAAGATACATACTCATCCTTGGCAAGCAAAATCAGTTCCGCAACTGATGCAACAACCGGTGTTTCATTAGGCCTGCGTGCCTCTTTTGATGCTACGACATCGCGATTTGTCCTATCTTCAAAGGAAATGGGTGGAGATCAAAAAATTGTTCTGACTGACACATCCGCAGCTGGTTCAACAAATATCGCGGCATTAATGACAAATGGTGGCGCAGCTGCGCAGTCAACGGGCGCAGCCACAGTGGAAACAAATGTTACAGGTGCATACGGAGAAATTGTATTTGATGGTACACTCATTCAGAATTTGAAATCAAACAAAGTCTCCGCGTACGGGGTCGACCTGACTCTTTTGAAAGCAGATCCTGCTAACTTAACTACTATATCTATTCAGTCAGATACTGAATCTATTTTTACAAATATAAAA
Source organism: Bacillus sp. V33-4 (assembly GCF_002860225.1). NCBI lineage: Bacteria > Bacillati > Bacillota > Bacilli > Caryophanales > Bacillaceae > Bacillus > Bacillus sp. V33-4. The sequence continues at coordinate 43,969 of NZ_PGVC01000045.1, read as the reverse complement.
GATTTTGTTGAAAATTATAATTCCTTAATTGATAGCTTTAATAGTAAGATAAAAGAGCCGAAGGACCGTGATTATCGACCTTTAACTGACGTGCAGAGGGAAGAATTATCAGAAAAAGAAGCAGAAAAATGGGATGAGAAAGCAAAGCAAGGCCTTCTTTATAATGACCAAATTTTACGTGAGACGTTAACTAAGTTAAGGGGAAGTATGTACACTCCGGTAGCAGGCATTCCAACTGGGCAACTAAGAATGCTGTCAGAATTAGGTATCAAATCTCCTTATATGTCGCTCGACGGAAAGCTTGAAATCGATGAAGCTAAATTAAGAGAGGCCATTGCCAACAAACCCGATGAGATTGAAGCGTTGTTTACAAGCGAAGATGGGATAGCTTCCAGAGTATATGATGAAGTGAATAAGGCGATTGATAAATTAAATAAAAAAGCTGGGAGGCCTCAAACAAGTGCTAACTTGGATGTTAGCACTATTGGCAAATCCATCGCTGGTATAAGTCAGCAAATGATATCCTGGGAAGACAAGCTTACTAGAATAGAAGAACGATACTGGAAACAATTTACAGCAATGGAGACTGCTTTGAGTAAGATGAACGAGCAAAGTAATTACATTACGGGCATGTTAGGTTAAATATATAAGTAGAAAGTCTGGGAGGATATATGTTGCAAAACCAGTATGAAAAGTATCAACAAAACGCTGTTTTGACTTCGTCACCGGGTGAATTAACGCTAATGCTATATAATGGCTGCCTCAAGTTTATTCATGTAGCTAAGAAGGCTATTGAAGACAAAGATATAGAGACAAAGCATATTAACATTTCTAAAGCACAAAATATAATCACAGAGTTAATCGTAACCTTAAATTTGGATTACTCTATAGCGAAAGAAATGAGAAGACTTTATGACTATATAAACCGCCGATTAATTGACGCTAATTTAAAAAATGATATCTCCATTCTAAATGAAGTGGAAGAGCTAGTTACTGACTTTAGAGATACTTGGAAAGAAGTCATCGCCATAAACAGAAAAAAGCAATTCAGAACTAGCGGACAAGCATAATGAACCAGATTCTTTCTTTGATTGAGCTGACTGATAAACTCGATACGATCCTCAAAGAAGTACCACAAGGTGATCAGAGAGAAATGGTGATCGAGGAAGTTACCAAAACATTAGACTTGAGAGAAGAACTTTTGCTTGGTATGAAGGAAATGATCTTTTCAGATGAAGAGAAAGAGCAGCTTAAGCAGATCAATGAAAAAAATAAAGCCATAATGATAAAGATCAGTCAATTGAAAAATATAATTCAGAATGATATTTTAACAGCTAAAAAAGGGAAAGGTGCCTTCAAAGGTTATCACCAGCTTTACCAACCTTCAACTCAAGACGGATACTATTTCGATAAGAAGAAATAATGACCCCATATGGGGTTTTTTCTTTGTATGTAGTGTGAACAATAATCGGGACTCGCAGTAAATTGTTAAACACAAATCAGTTCTTAAATTTCTCTGTTCAAACAATTTTTTTCGACAAAACTTTTCAAATTATTTCTCTGTTTTTGCAGGAGTTTTCTGGGGTAAAATAGAAATGTATTTACATAGCCTTAACATTTGTGAGGTGAGGTAAGAAGCAAGGATTGGATTCCGTTGCTAATACCGCAATTGGATAATAAAAAGGAGGAGTTCACTTATGAATTATAACATTCGTGGTGAAAACATTGAGGTAACTCCAGCAATTAAAGAGTATGTAGAGAAAAAAATTGCTAAGTTGGAACGCTATTTTGCTGAAACTCCTGATGCAAATGTTTATGTAAACTTAAAAACTTATAATGATGGAAGATCAAAAGTGGAAGTCACCATTCCGATGCCGAATTTAGTGCTGCGGGCGGAGGAAGATCATGATGATATGTATGCGGCAATCGATTTGATTACCGATAAATTGGAACGGCAAATTCGCAAGCACAAAACAAAGGTTAACCGCAAGTTTCGTGAAAAAGGCGACATTAACGAAATGTTTACAACTGTTGATGAGGCAGGTTCTCCGCAAGTTGAAGAGGATAACGATCTGGAAGTGGTCCGCCAAAAGAGCTTTGACCTGAAGCCAATGGACAGTGAAGAAGCCATTTTGCAAATGAACATGCTCGGCCACAGCTTTTACGTGTTTACAAACGCCGAAACAAACCTCACAAACGTCGTTTACAAACGAAAAGATGGCCGCTATGGCCTGATTGAAGCCCAATAACATGGTTGCTGAACGCAGTCCTGATTTTTCAGGGCTGTTTTTTATGATAGGTTTTTTATTTGACACAACATGGGGTTCTTATAAATAAGCGGCCCAAAAGGGCTTCCACATGAGAAAAGCCTGTTTATAAGCTTGTTCGAAATCATTTTTTCCAAAATGCTCTCATAAAATTTCGTGCTTCTAAATATTTTGTATTTTTCTTATAATTGAACTATGCGATAACGCATGGACAATTTGGACGTTATTCGTAAAAGGATGAAACGGGTGATTTAATGAAACAGCTTCATATTTTTTTAGCGTTTTTCCGAGTGGGGATTCTTGGCTACGGGGGTGGTCCCTCGTCGATCCCGCTCGTACATAAAGAGGTGGTTGAGAAATACAAATGGATGGATTCAGATGAGTTTGGTGATGTTCTTGCACTCGGCAACGCGCTCCCTGGCCCAATTGCCACGAAAATGGCCGGTTATATCGGTTACCGTGTTGGCGGCTACACCGGAATGCTCAATGCTCTTGTTGCGACAATGGTGCCGACGATTGTACTGATGATCCTGCTGCTCAATGTTCTGAATGCTTATAAAGATGAACCGTGGGTTACCGGCATGGCGGCAGCCGTTGTCCCCGTTGTAGCCGTGATGCTGGCAACATTAACATGGGACTTTTTTAATAAGTCCGGAAAGTCGGCTCTTGGCTGGGTCTGGACAGCTATTTTTGTCGTCGCGGGCCTGTTCTTAATTGAAATGCTCGGGGTCCATCCAGCGTTCATCATTTTGGCTCTCTTATTAGGAGCACTGTTTAAAAAGGATTCGGCTAAAAAGAATGAGGCAGAAAGGGAGAACAGTACATCATGATTTATTTTCAAATATTCCTGGCCTTTTTTTTACCCGGTATCCTTGGCTACGGCGGAGGGCCAGCTTCGATTCCGCTTATTGAAAATGAAGTGGTTGACCGGTATGAATGGTTGACGGTTAATGAATTCAGTGAAGTTCTGGCCTTGGGGAACTCATTGCCCGGACCGATTGCCACGAAAATGGCCGGCTATATTGGTTACGAACAGGGCGGGGTTCTTGGCGCTGTCGTTGGTGTCTTTGCTACGGTTGCCCCATCGCTTATTTTGATGATTTCCTTGCTCGGCTTGTTGATGAAATATAAGGAATCGCCAAGGGTCAAGCGGATGACAACCGTAATCCGGCCGGTCATTGCAGTTTTGCTCGGCGTTATGACGTATGATTTCCTGTTTTCTTCGTATGAAAGTGTTGGTGCTTTACAAACGATTGTGATCGGCACGATCAGCTTTCTTTTAATGGAAAAATTCAAGGTTCACCCTGCCTATGTCATTGCCGGAGCACTTGTGTATGGGGCGCTTGTATTGTCATAACTGCCTGCGCACGGTTAAATATTAAATACGCGGAGTTAAAAAATTTTATCAAGTTAGCACTCTAGAAAACTTTTAACTTGCTTGAAATAAGGGAATGGATTACTAACTCTTGCAATAATATGAAGAAGTAGTGCCAAATCCATAAACAGTTCAGGGAGGTTATCAATTTTGACATTTTCGATTATTGGTTATGATCCAGAAGAAAAAGAATGGGGAATCGCCGTTCAATCCAAGTTTCTCGCTGTCGGTGCAGTCGTACCGTGGGCTAAAGCCGGCGTAGGTGCAGTTGCGACCCAGGCTTTCGCCAATACAGCTTACGGGCCAAAAGCTTTGAACCTGATGGAGCAAGGGAAATCAGCAGAAGAAGCTCTTAAAATCATGACCGAGGAAGATCCGGACCGGGAGCAGCGCCAGATTGGAATCATCGATGGAAACGGCAATCCGGCCTCTTTTACCGGTGAGGGCTGTTACAATTGGGCTGGAGGAATCACCGGCCGGCATTTTACTGCCCAGGGAAATATCCTCGTCGATCAACGGACCGTCCAGGAAATGGCGATCATTTTTACGAAAACAAAAGGAAGCCTGGCAGAAAAGCTGCTTGCTGCCCTTCAGGCCGGCCAGCAAGCAGGTGGAGACAGCCGCGGCCAGCAGTCCGCAGCGCTTCTCGTTGTAAAAGAACAGGGAGGATATGGACGATTCAACGACCGGTATATTGACCTGCGGGTCGATGATCATCCCGAACCGATTAAAGAGCTGATTCGGATTTATGAGCTTCAGCAGCTGTATTTTTCTCCTTCAAGACCGGATAAAATTGTTCCGCTTGACGGAGAAATAAGAGATTCCGTTGAACAGGAGTTGACACGGCACGGTTATGCAAATTCAAACCCGTTAGTCGACGAAGACCTGTTCAGCGCCCTTACTAAGTACATCCGCACTGAAAATCTTGAGGCCCGTGAACAGGCGCAGGGGCACATCGATACAGATGTACTGGATTACATGAAAAGACAGAAATGATTTTAAGCAGCAGCTGCAGATGCAATGCGGCTGCTGTTTGCATATCGGTGTAAAACCTTTCAGAATTTCTTAGTATTTGGAAAAAGGCTCCTAGTTACGATAAGTTGTCACTACATAGCGAAAGTGGTAGTATTAATAAGGAATATATTAAAACGGTTGGAAGGATTCAGCGTAAAAAAAGCGAATCTTTTTTTAGTTGTCTTTTATGTTGTTATTTCATAAGTGAGGTAATTAAGGCCTCTCATATTTTTATAATAAAAAAGGAGCGTTTATCATGCTTGGAATTTTAAATAAAGTATTTGATCAAAATAAACGCGATTTAAAACGCCTGGCAAAGCTGGCTGATGAGGTAGACAGCCTTGCTCAGGATATGGAACAATTATCGGATGAAGATATTCGTCAGAAAACGGAGGAGTTTAAAGCCCGCTACCAAAAAGGCGAAGCACTTGAGAATTTGCTTCCTGAAGCATTTGCGGTGGTCCGAGAAGCAGCGAAGCGTGTGCTTGGCCTGTATCCTTACCATGTCCAGTTAATGGGGGGAGCTGCCCTCCATGACGGGAATATTGCCGAAATGAAAACCGGTGAAGGTAAAACGTTAACAGCGACCATGCCCGTTTATTTAAATGCGATTACTGGTAAAGGTGTTCACGTTATTACCGTCAACGAATACCTTGCCAGCCGTGATGCGACCGAAATGGGACGTCTTTATGAGTTTCTTGGCCTGACAGTCGGCCTGAATTTAAACGGCCTTTCGAAGGAAGAAAAGCAAGCGGCTTATGCAGCTGATATTACGTATGGTACAAATAATGAATTCGGGTTTGATTATTTGCGTGATAACATGGTGCTCTACAAGCATCAAAAGGTTCAGCGCCCGCTTTACTTTGCGGTCATTGATGAGGTTGACTCGATTTTAATCGATGAAGCGCGGACACCGTTGATCATTTCAGGAACTGCGCAAAAGTCTACTCAGCTTTATATTCAGGCAAATGCGTTTGTCAGGACGTTAACTAGAGACGATGATTACACATATGATGAAAAAACGAAGAGTGTACAGCTGACAGAGGAAGGGATGACGAAAGCCGAGAAGGCGTTCGGTATCGATAACTTGTTTGATATTTCACATGTCTCTTTAAACCACCACATCAGCCAGGCGCTTAAAGCTCATGCCAGCATGCATCTGGATGTGGATTATGTGGTTCAGGACGGCGAAATTGTGATTGTTGACCAATTTACCGGCCGCTTAATGAAAGGGCGCCGTTACAGCGACGGCCTCCATCAGGCAATTGAGGCAAAAGAAGGCCTTGAAGTCCAAAATGAAAGCATGACCCTCGCCACCATTACATTCCAGAATTACTTCCGTATGTATGAAAAACTTTCCGGGATGACCGGTACGGCGAAAACGGAAGAAGAGGAATTCCGCAATATTTACAATATGAATGTTATTGCGATCGCGACGAATAAGCCGATAATTCGTGATGACCGTGCAGACCTTATCTATGCTTCAATGGAAGGCAAATTCCGGGCTGTCGTCGAGGATATTGCCGAGCGTTACGAAAAAGGCCAGCCCGTTCTGGTTGGTACAGTGGCGATTGAAACATCTGAATTAATTTCCAAGCTTCTATCGAAAAAAGGCGTCCGCCACAATGTGCTCAATGCGAAAAACCATGGCCGTGAAGCCGAAATTATTGCGAATGCCGGTGAACGTGGAGCCGTCACGATTGCAACAAACATGGCCGGCCGCGGTACCGATATTAAGCTTGGTGAAGGTGTGGTAGACCTTGGCGGTTTGGCCGTTGTCGGTACGGAACGGCATGAGAGCCGCCGGATTGATAACCAGCTGCGCGGTCGTTCCGGACGTCAGGGAGACCCGGGGGTGACCCAGTTCTATCTTTCGATGGAGGATGAACTGATGCGCCGCTTCGGTTCTGACAATATGAAAGCGATGATGACTCGCCTTGGCATGGATGATTCCCAGCCGATCCAGAGCAAAATGGTTTCGAGAGCTGTCGAATCAGCGCAAAAACGCGTTGAAGGCAATAACTTTGATGCCCGTAAGCAGCTCCTTCAGTACGATGATGTTCTGCGCCAGCAGCGCGAAATTATTTACAAACAGCGCAACGAGGTATTGGAGTCGGAAAACCTGCGCGAGATTGTCGAAAATATGATTCATGGCGTGCTTTCCCGCCATGTTGAAGCCCATACGCCGGGTAATGAAGATCCGGAACAATGGGATCTGCAGGGCATTGTTGACTATGTCAACGGAAACCTTCTTAAGGAAGGCGACATTACAACCGATGATTTGCGCGGAAAAGAAGCTGAAGAAATCATCGAGATCATTTTTGCAAAAGTAAAAGACCGTTATGATGAGAAAGAATCTGTCCTGGACAATGAGCAAATGCGCGAATTTGAGAAGGTTATCGTTCTCCGTGCCGTTGACTCAAAATGGATGGATCATATTGATGCGATGGACCAGCTCCGCCAGGGTATTCACCTGCGCGCATATGGACAAACGGATCCACTCCGTGAATACCAGCACGAAGGCTTCGCTATGTTTGAAACTATGATTGAGTCAATTGAAGAAGATGTTGCAAAATACATCATGAAAGCGGAAATCCGCAATAACCTTGAGCGCCAGGAGGTTGCCAAAGGTCATGCGGTAAATCCTAAGGAAGATGGGGAAAAGGTCAAGAAAAAGCCGGTTGTCAAAGAAATTCAACTTGGCCGTAATGACCCATGCTACTGTGGAAGCGGCAAAAAATATAAAAACTGCCACGGAATTAGCGGATAAGCCAATACAATAAGCATGAAAAGAGGGCCAGGCAAGCTCTGCCGGCCCTCTTTTACCTGCCAGAGTATCTTTGCAGAGCTTCAAACGATATACTAATAAAAACTCTTAGAGGTGACCGAATATGGAATTAGCGGATATTCGCAATGAATTAGAAAAAACAGCTAAGAAATTAGCGGACTTTAGGGGGTCTCTTTGACCTTGAAAATAAAGAGGCCAGGATAGCAGAACTTGATGAAGTCATGCTGCAGCCCGGTTTTTGGGATGATCAGCAAAAAGCCCAGACCGTCATTAATGAAGGGAACGCATTAAAAGAGCTCGTCAATGAATTCAAAAGCCTTTATGAGACTTATGAAAATTTAGAGCTTACCTATGAGCTTGTTCGTGAAGAACCTGATGAGGAGCTACAGGAAGAGCTTTCTTCGGAAATGATCGAATTAAGAGACCGTCTAAACGACTTTGAACTCCAGCTTCTCCTAAGCGAGGAATATGATAAAAACAACGCCATTCTTGAACTTCATCCGGGAGCAGGCGGAACCGAATCCCAGGACTGGGGTTCCATGCTGCTGCGCATGTATACCCGCTGGGCCGAAAAGAAAGGCTTTAAAGTCGAAACCCTCGACTATCTTCCCGGAGATGAGGCGGGAATCAAGAGTGTCACGCTTGCGATCAAAGGGCATAATGCTTATGGTTACTTGAAAGCGGAAAAAGGCGTGCACCGTCTTGTCAGGATTTCCCCTTTTGATTCATCGGGGCGGCGCCATACTTCGTTCGCTTCCTGTGAAGTGATGCCTGAATTCAATGACGAGATTGAAATTGATATTCGTACCGAAGATTTGAAAATCGACACTTATAGGGCGAGCGGTGCCGGCGGACAGCATATCAATACAACCGATTCTGCCGTCCGGATTACGCATCTGCCGACCGGTGTTGTCGTTACTTGCCAAACAGAGCGTTCACAGATCAAGAACCGCGAGCATGCGATGAAAATGCTCAAGGCAAAATTATATCAACGCAAGATTGAAGAACAGGAACAAGAGCTTGCCGAAATCCGTGGCGAACAGAAGGAGATTGGCTGGGGCAGCCAAATCCGCTCGTACGTTTTCCATCCTTATTCAATGGTGAAAGATCACCGCACCAACACGGAAGTCGGTAACATCCAGGCCGTAATGGACGGTGAACTGGATGTGTTCATAAACGCCTATTTGCGATCAAGGTTAAACTAAATGGTAAAGCCTTTTGCTGGAATCTGGCAGAGGCTTTTTCTATTTGTTTACATTCCCTTAACAGCACTGCTTAAAAATGAGGTTTAACCCTTTAACACGGCAATACAACGCCATTTACACAAAATCATCTTCCATGCTATACTCACTTTCGGTCGAGAGAAAGTGTAAATTTAAAGGAGTAAACCAGGAAATGAAGCGAAAGCGTACTACATATACAAATCATCCATTATTAGCGAGGATCATAGAGTATTTCTATGTTTTAGTTGGATCAGCAATTGTGGCAATTGCCTTTAATGTCTTCCTGCTGCCAAACCGGGTGGCTTCGGGTGGTGTGAGCGGAATCAGTACAATTCTTAATGCCGTGATAGGGTGGGAGCCTGCTTATGTGCAATGGGCTTTTAATATTCCGCTCTTTGTTGCCGGGTTAATCTTTCTTGGCAAGCAATTTGGGGCAAAAACGCTTGCCGGTACGATCTTCTTGCCGCTTGTCGTATTCCTATCCAACGATCTAGAACCATGGACCAGCGATCCTTTGCTTGGCTCTTTATTCGGCGGCATTGGTGTCGGGCTTGGTCTCGGAATTGTCTTTCGCGGAAAAGCATCAACAGGCGGAACGGATTTAGCTGCGCAAATCATTCATAAGTATACAGGCTTTTCGCTTGGCAGAAGCGTTGCCCTCATTGACGGTCTAATAGTCTTGTCGGCCGCGATCGTCTTTGATATCGAAAGTGGTTTATATGCTTTAATAGGGCTTTATGTAACGAGTAAAACGATTGATTTCGTCCAAGTAGGCTTGGGACGATCAAAGATGGCGATGATTATTACAAACAGGCAGGACGAAGTCCGTGAAGCCATTTTGATTAAAATAGACCGGGGTGTGACAAAACTATCAGCATATGGTGGTTTTACGGACCATGAGAGGCCAATCTTAATGTGTGTCGTCGATCAAACTGAGTTCACAAAATTGAAACAACTAGTAAAAAGCATTGATCCAACTGCATTTGTGATTGTTATGGATGCTGCAGAGGTATTGGGAGAGGGTTTCAAACGAGCATGAGATTGGTATAATGTAACTGTACTATGCAATTTTTAACTCTCGGGGGGATATTAGTGAAAAAGAAGTTGCTCGCTTTAATGATGGGTACTGCTCTTGTGTTGGCTGCCTGTGGAGGCGGCGATGAAGCTGCTGATGACAAAGCAACAAAAGATGGCGAAGAAACAACAACAGCCAGCGGCGGAGATGCTGAAAAGCTTTATAACCAAAAATGTTTACAATGCCACGGGGAAAACCTCGAGGGTGGAGCAGGCCCTGCTCTCGATAAAGTAGGCGCTGATCTATCAAAAGAAGATATTGAAACGATTATTGCTGAGGGAAAAGGAATCATGCCGGCTGGAGCATTAAAAGGTGAAGAAGCCTCGACTGTTGCCGACTGGCTGGCAGCAAAAAAATAAGTGAATAAAGCCCGAAAAACGTTCTGTATATAGCAGAACGTTTTTTATATTAGAAAAATAGTATTTTTTAAGGACCTTGTCATGAAATAATAAATGGTAGAACCTTCACTAACTGTCTTGCTGTTAAGAAAAATCTTCGTCTTTTTGCCCCTTTTTTATAAATCTCCCAATTCGGATGAAATTATTTGTTACATTACTGTTACGTAAATGTCATATTAGTAACATTAAAAATGCGATTTTAAAAATTTTTTGTAGAATATTGGCTTAAAGATAGAATGGAAAATTAAAATTATAATAGATTTATTAACCAACAGAGGAAAAATGTAGTTATTTCGTACTAAAATGAAATGAAAATGTAATATTTATTCGGTTTATTTGACAATTTATGATGTTATAATAGTCTAGGCAAGAGGCGAAAAGGCTTGTTGCTATTGTCTAGTTATGTGCCACGGATAAGAAATTTGTCGAAATCGACGAAGATTGTCAAAAGATGTAAAATGATAAAATCTTATTGGCATATATTTTAAGTTCAGGTGATGGTATAAATGATAGAAATGCAATCAGTTTTTAAAAAGTACCCAAACGGTGTGATCGCCGTTAACGGAATAGATGTGACAATTAAGCAAGGCGAATTTGTATATGTAGTTGGTCCAAGTGGTGCGGGGAAATCTACTTTCATTAAAATGATGTATCGTGAGGAAAAACCTTCAAAAGGGGCGATCCTGATTAATGGAATAGACCTTGGGAAACTAAAGCCCAAAAAGGTTCCGCTATTGCGCCGAAACATAGGCGTTGTTTTTCAAGACTTTAAATTGCTTCCGACATTAAGCGTCTATGAAAACGTCGCGTTTGCCTTAGAGGTTATCGAAGAACAGCCGAAACAAATAAAGAAGCGCGTTTTGGAGACGCTCGAGCTTGTTGGATTAAAACATAAAGCAAGAATGCTTCCAACCGAGCTTTCAGGTGGCGAGCAGCAGCGTGTTTCGATCGCCCGTTCGATTGTTAACGCTCCTAAGTTAGTAATTGCCGATGAACCAACCGGAAACCTTGACCCTGATACATCATGGGAAATTATGAACATATTTGATGAAATCAACACGAGAGGGACGACCGTGGTCATGGCAACACATAATAAGGAAATTGTTAATACGATCACCCATCGTGTTATTGCGATTGAGAACGGGAAAATTGCCCGGGATGAACAGAGGGGGGAATACGGCTATGAAAGCTAGAACCCTTCGCCGTCATGTTAGAGAGAGCTTTAAAAGTTTGGGAAGAAACGGCTGGATGACCTTTGCGTCAGTCAGCGCCGTTACCGTAACATTAATTTTAGTTGGCGTCTTTTTCGTTATTATGATGAATCTCAATAAAGTAGCTACAACTATTGAAGAGAACGTCGAAATTCGCGTGCACATCGATATCGCTGCCACTGAGCAGGACCAAGAGGTTTTAAAGCAACAGATTGAACAGATTCCCGAGGTGAGCAGCACTACATATTCACCAAAAGAAAAAGAACTGACTAATCTGATCGAAAGCCTTGGAGAAGAAGGGGAAATATTCCAGTTGTTTGAACAGGATAACCCATTGAACGATGTATTTATCGTAAAAACGAAAAATCCAACAGACACAATGGCTGTTGCAAAGAAAATTGAGAAGATGCAGTACGCTTCAAATGTTAAATATGGACAAGGCTCCATAGAAAAGCTATTTGCATTTATCGAAACGAGCCGCAATGTTGGGCTTGTGCTAATAATCGGTTTATTATTTACCGCGATGTTTCTGATTTCAAATACGATCAAGATCACGATCGTAGCGAGAAGAAAAGAAATTGAGATTATGAAATTGGTAGGAGCAACCAATTCCTTTATCCGCTGGCCATTCTTTTTAGAAGGGTTGTGGCTTGGAATTCTTGGCTCAATTGTGCCAATTGCGATTATTGCCGTTACTTATCGCTATGCTTACGACTATATCGAACCAAGATTAACTAACCATTTTATTAAGCTTCTTGAATTTAATCCATTCGTTTACCAAGTTGCGGGGCTTCTCATTTTAATGGGAGCGATCATCGGAATTTGGGGCAGCTTAATGTCAGTACGCAAGTTTTTAAAAGTGTAGAAAGCTTGTGACCTCAGGTCGGGGTCTGTGAAGTAAGCCTTCTGCGCATTCATTGTATAGACGAATTAACTGGGGCCAAAGGTTCACCATTGTATGAGATTAGTAGATCAACCTGGAAGTCGAAAGGAGAATTCGGAATTTGAAACATTCATTATTAACTCTCACGGTTGTTGCAACTGTGGGAATGGGGAGTATTTTAACAGGGGCAGGTGCTAGTCCAGCATTAGCATCTACAAAATTACAAGAATTAGAGAATCAGAAGAAAGCCCTCCAGCAGGAACGTTCAGGCATTAATTCCGGAATTAATGAAGCAGAAGGTCAAATAAACCAACTGCAGGGACAGCAGGATAATGTTCAAAATGAAATTCAGCAAATTGAACTTGTAATAAACGATACGAACAGTAAAATCGCAGAAAAAGAGGGTCAAATTGAAGCAACAAAAGTCGAAATTGAAAAGCTTCAAGGTGAGATCCAAGTATTAATGGAAAGAATCGAAAAGAGAAATCAAATGCTCAAGGACCGGGCCCGTTCATTCCAGGAAACTGGCGGCTCAGTCAGCTATGTTGATGTGTTAATGGGCGCACAAAGCTTTAGTGATTTTATCGACCGTGTCGGAGCAGTAACGACGATTGTTGAGGCGGACCAGGGTATTCTTCGTCAGCATCGTGAAGACAAAGAACTTCTTGAGAAAAAGCAGACAGAAGTCCAACAGCAACTTGCAGACCTTGAAAAAATGCATGCAGATTTGGAAAACATGAGACAACAGCTTGATTCTCAAAAAGCTGAACAAAATAGACTGATGGCAAGCCTTGAACAGCAGGAACATGAAGCGCATGAATATAAGATGAGTCTCGAAGAAGAGGCCGAGATTAAAGCTTCACAAGAAGCAGCTATACAACAAGTAATTAAAATGGAACAGGATCGTATTGCAGCGGAAGAAAGAAAACGAAAAGAGCAGGAAGCAGCAGCTGCCAGGGCGAAATCCCAAGGAAGCAGCGGTGGAAGTGTTGCGGCACAACCACCAGTATCAAGTGGCGCATTTACCAGACCTGCAAGTGGATACGTCTCATCCGGATTTGGTCAGCGTGGTGGAAAGCTCCATGCCGGAGTTGATATCGCCAAAGGTGGAAGTGTTCCAATTGTTGCGGCAGCTGATGGAGTAGTGTATCGTTCTGCATTTTCTAGCAGCTACGGAAATGTAATTTATATTGCCCATTCAATTAATGGACAAACTTTTACAACCGTGTATGCTCATCTAAGCAGCTTGGGAGTTCCAAATGGAGCGGTAGTTCAAAAAGGGCAGCAAATCGGTATGATGGGTAATACGGGTGACTCTGATGGACAACACTTGCACTTTGAACTTCATAAAGGATATTGGGATGGACAGAAAAATGCTATAAATCCAGCTGGTTATGTCCCATTGTAAGCATCTCAGGAAGAAGCTCTATGCTTCTTCCTTTTTTCTTTTGACAAAAATCCTAACCATATATGATTCTGATACCCTGTCACCAAAATTTAAAAACTTGTAATCTCCCAAGAAAGAGTATTTATTATTGTTCATAACTCGTCCCAGTCCACATATATTGATATAGACAGGGAGCTGATGTGAATCTCTACTAGAATGGAGTATTCAGGGAAACCCCGCTTAATGTATTGTTGGAGAAAGAGGGGAAGCTATGAACAATAAATGGATCGCACTTTTAATGGCCGGTTCGTTGTTTCTTGGTTCTGCGGGTACCTATGCTGTAGTGAACTGGCAAGGTACGCCGCAAGAAACTAACGAGGCCCATCAATCAGCGAAAAGATCGCAGGTAGAAGAGAGTACAAGCTTTGTTGATCTGGAAAAAGTGAGTCAGGCCTATAATTTGATTTTAAATCGCTATGTGGAAAAAGTTGACGAAGAGCAGCTAATCGAAGGGGCAGTACAGGGCATGCTGTCCACACTTGAAGATCCATACTCTGTTTATATGGACAAAGAAACGTCCAGCCAGTTTAATCAAACCTTAGAATCAACCTTTGAAGGAATTGGTGCCGAAGTCAGTATCGTAGACGGTAAAGTTGTGATTGTTGCGCCGTTTAAAGATTCTCCTGCGGAAAAAGCAGGAGTTAAGCCGAATGATGAAATTTTAAAAGTGGACGGTGAAAGTGTCAAAGGACTGGATCTGTATGAAACGACTGTAAAGATCCGCGGTGAAAAGGGTACAAAGGTCGAACTGGAAATTGCGAGGCAAGGATTGAAGGATCCGTTGAAGCTTGAGATAGAACGTGATGAAATACCGCAAATTACCGTTTATGCTGATGTGAAAAAGCAGAATGGCAAACAGATTGGCTATATTGAACTCACCTCTTTTTCGAAAAACACAGCAGCAGAATTTCAAAAGGAATTGAATTTGATGGAAAAAAGAGGCATTGACGGGCTGGCTATTGATGTTCGCGGTAACCCAGGCGGCCTGTTAACAAGTGTCGATGAAATTTTAAAGCAGCTTATTACAGATGAAAAACCTTACGTGCAAATAGAACAACGGGACGGTGAAAAAGATCGATACTTTTCTAATTTGAAAAAGAAAAAGGATTACCCAATTGCTGTATTAATCGATAAAGGAAGCGCGTCTGCAGCAGAAATTTTGGCAGGTGCTTTAAAAGAAGCGGGCGGTTACGCGTTAATCGGCGAAACGACTTTTGGAAAAGGAACGGTTCAGCAGCCCGTACAGATGGCGGACGGAAGCACGATTAAATTAACACTCTTCAAATGGCTGACTCCGGACGGCAACTGGATTCATAACAAAGGGATTGAACCGACAGTCAAAGTCAGCCAGTCGGAAATATTCCAGACACATCCGCTCAAATTGGAAGAGCCACTAAAAAAAGACATGAACAATGAACAGGTTAAAAATATCCAGCAAATGCTTGATGGGCTAGGCTTTGCTCCCGGACGGAGAGACGGTTATTTCAATGCTGGCACAGTTACGGCAGTAAAAGCATTCCAACAGCAGCAAAAAATCAAGCCAACGGGCATCATCGACCAAAAAACCGCCTCGGCCCTTGAAGCAGCTGTTATCAAAGAAATAAAGAAAGAAGAAAATGATTTTCAACTCCAAACGGCCTTACGCCATCTTGCGAAAAAATGATAGAAACAAAGCTTTTATGAAAAGTAGATTTTAAAAAGGCCTTCCGCCATGTGGAAAGCCTTTTTGGCTGCTTATTGGTAGAATCGCGGGTGCATTTTATCTATGAGAGTGGAGATATATTCCGACAGTTAAAAATTTAATTCGCGATTTAGTCAGTATATGCGCGAAAACTTTTCTCCGCGATCAAAGAAACATATGTGGAACTGAAACAGGGTTAATATGTTGCCAAACCAATGATTATTTATGATGAAATGGGCATTTCCCTTCGATCGGTTTAATGTCATCGCCGATAAAGTACTGCTTCCATTCACGATGCTCAGGGTCGCCGTAGTGGCTAATATTCGGGTGTTTCGGAAGCTGGTCCCATTTCTCGACTCTTTCTCTCACCTTTTCCCGTGACATGATTCCGCCCGGCGATGTTCCTTCAAGTCCTTCAAAAATCCTTCGTGGCTGAAATCCAAGAATAAGGCTGTTTCCAAGGTCACGCGTCTTTCGCTGCTTGTAGGCCGGTGCATTGCCGAACACAAAGAATGGCTCATTTGCGAAAGAAAATGCCCAAAGATAGTGGTCGGGGTCTGTCGGGTAGTCTTTCGGCCATGGCTTAGAGTCTTTTTCATGCAGGTACTGAAGAAGATTCCAGAAATATTCTCTATAGTATTCAAGCGACTTTTCCTCTTTTTCCGGTTCAACAAATAAAAAGAGCCCATGCCTTATTAATTTGGGAGCATTAAACAGGTCAATGAACGCCTCGATTGTTCCCGGAAGTTCGGACCAGTTATCATGAGTGATATATGAGTAACGGAGTTCGCCCCTTTTTTCTGCCGTCATTCCAAAAGTGCATGGAAATGTTTTATCTGTAACCGTTTTGTTAAATGTAGCGTACTCGCGAATGACCCAATCTGGAACGATCTCAGGATTGGTCATATCCTCTTTTTCTAGTAAAAACTCATTGGCCGTGTGCATTGACTCACCTCTTTAAATTTATGTTTGGTGTAATTCCCGTTTGAAAAAGAAAATAAACATTTGAGGAGATTCACAAATTTATTCGGTTTGCAAAAACTAGCAATAGGTTTTAAGTTGTTGGTTTGGTAAAATAGGCTTTAATAGAATGTTTTTAATACACACAATTAAGAGGATTATCATAGAGGCTGGTGACTAGGTTGGCACAAGCGTGGTTAATTGAATTATTAAAAGGGACAGGTAAATTATTGCTCAACCCTGTGTTTTACTATCTTTTCCTATTGGCTGCTATATTGGGAGTTTCCCGGGTGAAACGGGAAAGGAAGAACTTTCATGTCCGTGTGGAGAATGCCTATTTTGAATTGCGGCAGCTTTTGCCGACAGGCGCCGTTATTGGAATAGCCATCTCTATCATTTCATTGGCAGCCGGGCTTGTCATTCCGTTTGAAGCCGTCCTGTTAACCGCATGTGCTACAATACTCGCGAGTATCACAACAAAAGTGCGGTTGATTTCACCTGCTTATACGGTTGGTGCGGCATTTTTCGCCTTCATATTAGCGGTCAATCAAAACTGGTCGATCCCATACTTTCCGGATCTGTTTGCTTCACTTGAGAATGGCATTTATCCTGCCATTGCAGTATTACTATCGCTATTAATCATTGGAGAAGGCGTCCTTATTTTAAAAAATGGCCAAAAGGGAACCTCGCCGAAGCTTATAAAAAGTAAGCGTGGGCAGTCAGTCGGAGTTCATGAAGTAAAAAGACTGTGGATGCTGCCTGTGTTCCTTGTAATCCCCGGTGATGCTATTTCAGCCCTATTTGAGTGGTGGCCGATTTTTACATTAGGAGGCAAGGAGTTTTCGTTTATCCTAGTTCCGTTTGCTGTTGGATTCTACCAGCAAATTCAAGGCATGCTTCCAAAAGAAGCCGTGAAGTTAGTTGGAAAAAGAGTGATTGTCCTAGGAGTAATTACCTTAATCTTTGCAGGAGCCGGATATTGGTGGCCTATCATTTCGATAGCAGTTGTCGCTTTAGCCGTGCTCGGCCGCGAAGTGCTCACTTTAAGGGATCGCCTTTCAGAAGAGAACAAACCATTCTACTTTTCGAAACGAAACAAGGGCCTGATGATTCTCGGGATTATTCTCGATTCACCCGCACACAAAATGGCCTTGCAGGTAGGCGAGCTGATAACAAAGGTCAATGGCATTCAGGTCAATGATGAAAAGGCCTTCTATGAGGCAGTTCAGCGAAACCGCGCCCATTGCAAGCTTGAAATTCTTGATGTGAACGGCGAGATTCGTTTCGTTCAGCGTGCGTTATACGAAGGCGACCACCATGAGCTTGGGATTCTGTTTGTGCAGGAAGAGAAGAAGTGGGGTACTGAGGCGGTTTGATGTAATTTTTCATAAAACTCCGGAATTGCTCTATAATTTACTGGAATGGTTTTCAATATTAACTGGAATACCATCTTAAACTAACGGAATGGGATATTAAAATTTATTTTGGAAATTATTTTAATTAAGCAGACAGTTGACTAATAGTTATTTAAGAATGGCTCACGAATCATACTTCTGAGCCTTTTATATTTCTCTCAACAAAGTTACTTGTTCACTATTAAAGTTGCTTATAGGGGAAAATCTAACAATGAGGGGTTTGATTCTTTATGAGGTTTTTAATTGTACCAACACCTTATGAGAATGAAAGTCTAGTTAGTTTTATAGGTAGAGTATCGATTGAGAATAAGTTTGACACTGCCGCATGGATATTTAGAGAATTAGACTTAACAGATATAAGAGTTACACACTTTAACCCCAATAATATCTCTCTCCGAAAGTTAAATGAATTAACAGGGATCAAGGAAACAGAATTATGGAAATTAACTCTTTGCAATGAATTAAATTATGCAGAGAATAATACTATGTTGAATAAAATATTATTTTCAAACGGTCTTGTGAGTTTAAAAGTAAAAATTTGTCCTTTGTGCCTAAAAGAAAAAAAATTTTGTTCAAAGATATGGGATATAAAAATATATACTACCTGTGCTATTCATTCTGTAGAACTTATTACAAGTTGCCCGAGTTGCAATAAAGGTATTTATCACCTAAGAGGGAACCTATACAAATGTTCATGTGGTTTGGACTATCGAGATATAAATATAAATAACATTAATAATGAACTTAATCTACAAAGATCTATTATGATTCATAGTAAATTTGATAATAATATATCCATAAGTAAAAATAATAAAGTTAAATATTTATTTTCAGATTTGGATATAAGCTCAATTATGCTTATTTATCATATATTTTATAGGATATATTTTATTTATATTATAAAAAAAAGGCGGTTTCAGGTTCCGTTTATTATGAATGAAAATAACAATAATGCAATAAATTGGATTGATAAGATATTTTCTTATTGGCCAAATAATTTTTTGAATTTTCTTCACGGTATAGTACTCTTCCTAAAAATACTGAGTATAAAAGTGGTTTGTTAAATAAGAGCTTTGGTCTGTTGTATGAAAATTTATATGAAAAAGCATATAAAAATAAACTTGACCCTCTAGTGAGCGAGTTTGAAAATTATTTACTTAACTTTTGGGATAACAGTAATCTATCCATTCAAAGGAACTTAAATTACGACGAAAATAAATCTAATTTTATATCCTTTAAGAGGGCGAGGGAAAAATATAAGCTTTCAGAAGGAAATTTAGATAAATTATTATCTACTGGCTATATCAATTACAGGAAAGTAAATAAGAACATACTTATTAATAAGCAAAACCTTGAACGTTTTTTAGAATTAGAAATGTTCAATTTAAGAGAAGTAGCCCAATATTTAAATGTAGATCAAAAAGTGATTGCAGATTTTGAGAGTGCAGGTTTTTTTAAACTAATGAGAGGTTCAAAGATAGATGGGCATCCAAGTAACCGATATTTAAGGGAAGACGTAATCCAATTTATTGAGAGTATTGAAAAGAATATTAGTTATTTACCTAAAGGGGAATTAACTAAGGATCTTGTTAGTTTAAAAAATATTTATAGACATTTAAAGGGGGGATTTAGGTTATCTGATATTATTGTCTTTATAATGGAGGGACATATTCGACCTTATTCTATAGTTGGAGAAAGTGAGAAAGGTTTAAATCGTTTTCTCATAAACACAAGGGAACTTGATGATTTTTGTTATTATTATAAAATTAAAAATGAATTCGGTACTTTTTCGTTAAGTGAGATATCGAAATTTTTAGAGATCCCTTATCCCTTTATAGAAAGAATTGTAAATAATTATAATCTTATAGAAAGAAATGGAAAAAACTCTTCGGTATTAGTTGTATTATAAAGATACTTATGTAACACTGGAAACTTTGGCTCTGGAATTAAATATTGATTATCAATTATTACTAAAAAAACTTAAGGAAAATAAAATAATGCCAGTCGAAGACTGTTTCTATAATAAAAGAAAAATATACCTTAGAAATGATATAAAAGATGTGGATTTATTAAATTGAGAGGAAACTGAGCTATCAGAAGTACATATGGGCCAGTTCCTAGGTGGCATTGCTTCAAAGTGGAATAGGTTTGCAAATAGTTTTTTGGCGCCTGAACACTTGAATGTTGTACAATATTCCTCAATAACTTTGAATTAATTGAAGTATTTGATGAACAATCCTAAACAAAAGAAAGGTTATTTATGAAATAATGTACTTAATTTAAAGGGTGCGTTGACCCAGGAAGGATTAACCGCCTCGTACATGAATCCCTTATTATGCTCCCTTAGTAAGATACGATTATCTCCTAAATACTCACGTAATTCGCAGGGTTTCAAATCACTTAATCAGAATTGAGAGGACTTTTGAAGGGCTTTATTAGCGTTTTGGCTATATCAAGGGTACTTAAATAAAGGATTTATGAATAAATTCAATCATTTCCATATACTGCAAATTTTCTCCGCGCTACCCCTGGAGGTTTTCACTCCCATGTCTCAACGGTCAAATGCCCTTTCATCTCTTCGTTACACCTATCCAAGTGGTAGAGGCCGGTCTTTCTAAAGGAATGGGTCAGAGCCCTTTTGCACAATAAATCCGGTACTCGTACATTCTTTGAAGTCCTGCGAATAAGGCAATATTCAAAAGGTTTGTTCTTAAAATTCTTTATTGATCAATTTAATATTCGGCAGCTGTTGATGTAACTGGGTGTATTTTCTCAGGATGATAGGAATCATTCTTTCTCGCCATTCCCACTAAGACTCTTGTGAGTTTATGTATTAATTTCATTATGGATTTCATTTTCTTCATCTTTTTTACTTTGACATTATTAGCGTGCAGTTCTTTAAAATTTGGGTTATTCATTACAAGACTCATAGTGGCTAAGTATAAGAAACGTCTTAAGCGTGGCCTTCCACGTTTAGAGATGACAATTTGGCCTTTCCATTTTTCAGAACTAGTCTCTGAAAGATGCAATCCAGCATGACGCAACAATGAATTCCCGTGGTCAAATCCACTCAGATCTCCTGATTCTCCTAGAATACCTGTAAGAGCGATTTCGCTAATCCCTTTAATTGCAAGTAAGTTCTTTGCGAAAGGTATGCGTTTGAGAACATCAGTGATTTCCTTTTCTACTCGCTTAAGTTGTGCAGTTGCTAGGTCAAACTCTTCAATTAACTGTTCCAGGTGTAGTTTATAAGCATCGAGTGCCGACTGAATGCACCTATTTCAATTAACGCTTGTGCTTTTTTACCCTAGGTTTTCTTTTCATTTGGGATATCCAACCTTCAACGATATCGAGTGCTTTCATGGAACGTAGTTCAAGTGGTGTAGGGAATAGGCGCAGTGTTGCCATAGCCCCTTTGCCTTTAACATCTTTGAATACCTGTCGAAGTTCCGGAAAAACAATATCGACCTAACGGTTGATTTGATTGATGGCACTTACAAGTCTCTTAACCGTCATATCACGATTAGACTAACAAGCGAAGCTATGGAATTACAGGAAGGTATAGTGGTTACTCGTGAGTAAAACTGGGGGAGAGATATTAATGAATCTGGTCATTGGCCTATATGTGGCTAACATGGGGAAAGTGAAGCTTAAGCCTTGTTAGATAAAGACCAGCCTTTTCGAAAAAGCTTCAGGATGAAAAATATCACGGACGATTTAGATTCTTTTATCTTTTTTTGAAAGGGATAGAGCGAAAGACTAGTTTCAGACCACAAAAACCGAGGGTCAAGATTTTAGACAATCCTCGAGAGATTTTTATCTTTAACTAAAAAAACATCCCTAAAGGATGCTTGTTCTTCCGTCAATTGACAATATTCAGTCAATATGATAAGTTAAAAGATGGAAGAAGTATAAAATACAACAAACTTTACGACACTTTATTCACTAAAGAATGGTATGTATTTTTTTATCGCTAAAAACAATATATAAGAAAGTACAACTAATTGCAACTATGTAATGAAAGTGTAATGTTATGTTTGCATTTTGTTCGTATTTCACCATTCATTGTGAAGTCGCCCGTAGGAGGATAGTTCATTAGGGAATTTTGTATTTATATCTTTATCCAAAACTATAAAACTACCGAAAGGGAGATATTGATGGAAAACAATCAAGGAAAACAGAAGGGGCATCAGGACCCTAAACCTGAATACGGGAACGACCAGAAAGGTCACAATGGCGGAAAGGACAAGCCTAGAATCCCGACAAAGCCAGGCACTTCTCATTCTTGGGTAAAGTAAGATGAAAAAGGAAATTATTGAACAGTTACAAGAGGTATTTCCTGTTCAATGGTTCCCGAATCCACTTCATGACCATAAAGGTATGGGTTGGTTTCTCTTGGAAATCAACCCATTACCTCCAAGTGATGAACTAAAAATGGTTGTTTCAGATATCATTAGAGACAAATTGGTGGATGTTTCATGGGGACAGGTACTTCATTCTGAAGAATGTAAAGCGAATCATCAAGTACCTCAAGCAATAAACAGAGTGCTCGGTCATTTAGAAAACCAAAAATTCTTGGTGGCTGTTCATCCAGGATTAAAAGGCGTTTACGGCGAACAACCAATTGCGACTGCTTTAGAGCCGAGAATCAATTATGAATTATATCCAGATCATCCGCACTTAAATGTCGGTCAAATGATAAATTTAAACGGCAAAAAGTTTTTCTTGTCTGATTCATTTTGTTATACGGATAACCCGAATGAACTTGGTGACAACTCCTACGATCGTTTGTTGGCAGCATTTTGCAAAATCACCATATGGGTATTAAGGCACCAAATATGGCTGGCAACAAGGGAAGAGGGAATAAAAGGCGAATGGATCGGTTCTGAGTCTCCGCCATTAAAGCCGAAAGAATACCCAAAATTTCTTAATCCAGCAGGCAAGTGCCGATGTGGCAAAGACGAGACTTATTATAACTGCCATATGCCGTCTGACATAAAACAGGACGCGACCGCACTTGCTAAGAAGAGGAAGCAAACTGTAGAAATGGTTAAGAGGAACCTTATGAACCAACAACTAAAGGATTGGAAACATAATAGAGGGTTACCGCATAACTCTGTGTTGGAAGAGCTTGAATCGGTAATGTTAAAGAAAATAAAACCTCGGTAACCCGAGGTTTTAATGTTTATTGCCACAATAAAATAAAGCTATTTTCATTCATAAACAGCTCCAATTGTCTGGAATAGACCCCGGTTGATTCAAATAAAATATGTGGCTGTTTACCATAACCTTCAATTAATTTGTCGACCCTCTCCTTCAAGTTTTCATTGTTAGGCCGTGAATGCTTAATTCTCCTTTATAAATACACTTTTTCATTGTGTTGTAAATAACCATGTAACTCTTTTAATGACTATATCCGTTGAAATCATCATTCTGGTTGATGCACCCGCCTCTGTTGATGATTGCCGTAGATTCCTTATTAAACATACGGGAGGTTAGTGCAAGAAGGTAATATAATCAATGTCATTGATATTAAAAACAAAAACAAAATAATAACTAGGAGTTGCTGTACAAGATATGTATTATGTGAGAATTGTCTTTTTAATCAATGAGGGATATGATTTTGATACCGAGGATGAATTCATTCTGTTTGAGTCCGGAAGTGTTGTATGTAGGGTGAAGATTGATCGTAGATTTGAAAAGCTAAAAGTGATAATGTCATATGGTGGATTTGAAGATAGAGAAATAGCTGAAATAGAGGGAAACAAGCTTTTTTATAGTGTGAAAAAGTCTTTTATTAAAAAAGGAATTCCAATCAATATCTCAGGTGGTCTTGGTGTATTAGATACAACCCAAATATCATTTGCCACTGGAGAAATCACAGAATACGGATTAAAGAATATAGAGATGATATTTCCCCAATCAGCTAACAAAACAGTAAAAAATGAACTGTTAGGAATGGGAATTTATCAATTAGATGAAGATATATCTGAAGTGAAATTTTTAAGTCAAAGTGTTAAGGCACAATTGACAACCCAATTTCCTGAAATAGAAGTTGCTGAATATATAGAAGACGAAAAAATAAATATTGCCTATTCATTACTAAATTCTAGTAATGCAATTAATGATTTAAGAGCTAGTTTTTTATTAAAGGTATCTTCTATCGAATCATTAGTATCTGAGGATTCCTATAAAGATGACTCTTATTGTTACTTCATTAAGCAAATCAATAAATCAATTACAATGGAAAATATAAATATTGATATCGATATTCCTGAAAAGGAAAAACAAAAAATAATTCAGAGTATTAAAAGTTCAATTGGATTACTAAAGAAAAAAACAATTGGTGAAAAGTGTAGAGAATTAATTAAGGGTTGTAATTTTAAAAAAAATTATAATGGTAAAAATGCTATTACTTTTTTTGATGAATGTTATAAGATTCGGAGTGAGTTTGTTCATACTGGAACATATAAAACTGGCGTTTCTGAAATACAAAAAATCCGCGAGTTAGAAACATATAAAATGGAGCTAAATCGTTTAATTATTGATGTATTAGATTATTACGAAAGGAATACTATATGAATTAATTGTAAGGAAAAATAATTGTTAAGTTTTTTGAACTATCAGGGTCGATTGCTAAAAAAAGCAATCGCTTTTTACTAACGGGGCAGGTTAGTGAAAGAAGACTTAGGACAAATAATAAAGGAAGGAAACGAGTTGATTCCTTCCTTTATCATTTATGATTTTACTCCGATTACACAAATTCTTTTATAATCAGCAATCCAATTACCATCTTTATATAAAATTTCTTTTAAATTTCTTTCAACTTTTGTAATTATTTTCATTTTTTATAGGTTCACAGACACCATTGAACAGATGATTACCGAACATTTCAATCGAGTTTTTTAATCCATTAGCTCCATCTAATTGAGTTGGTCTATCAAAATGCTGAGCAAAAGTCACTCTGAATCCTACTTTTTCCATTAAAGTCGAATATTCAGCAATACTTGGATAAAACCAAGGAAATTGTTCCTTTTTAAATTCTAATCCTGCTGCTTTTATTTGCTGAATGATTTCTTCTATTATCGTTTGAACATTTCCTTTTCCTCCGAATTCAGCAACAAACTTTCCACCTCTTCTTAAAGATTTATAAATACAATATAGTGCTTGGCTTGGTGGTTTTACCCAATGTAGTGTTGCATTTGAGAATACTGCATCAAATTCCTCGTTATATTCTAATTCAGTTGCATCTTCAACTTTAAATTTTATATTTGGATATTTATTTATTGCTTGAGTAACCATATTTTCAGATTTATCTATACCTACAACATCTACTTTGAAATCATATAATTTTTTTGCTAAGTCTCCTGTTCCACAACCAAGATCAAGAATTTTTTCTCCTTCCTTGGGAGCTAATAATTCAACTAAACTATTCCCATACTTTGATACAAATGAGTGTTTTATATCATATAAATTTGCATTCCAACTGTCCTTTTTATGTTTGACAACATTCACATCTAATCTCTCCTTAAATTAGTTATTCACCGCAACTGTGTATTTTTGTTAATTAGATTATAATAAAAAAGTTAAATAAAGAATATTAACAAAATTAGATTAAATTAATAACCAACCGTTATTATCAAGGAGGTTTAAATGGATATTAGATGGTTAAAAACATTTATTATTGCAGCTGAGAATGAAAATTTTCGTAAAACGGCAGAAGAACTTTTTTTAACTCAACCAGCTATAACAAAACACATAAGAAGACTTGAGGAGAATCTAAACGTTCAGTTATTTAACAGAACAGGGAAATCAATTGTTCTTACACCAGCAGGTTATAAATTTCTTCCATATGCAAAGGAGATAATTACTAAATATGAGCAAGGATTAGATGAATTTGAATCGTGGAAGCAGGGCTATAAAAGAAAACTTATTATTGCAACTGCACCACAAATTGCTTCGTCTGTATTGCCTTCCATTTTACGAAGTTTTATGAATAATAATCCCGATATAGAGGTTTTATTAAATGTTCTTAAATCCTATGAAATAGGTGAGGAAATTAGTGCAGGAAGGGCTGACATTGGATTATCAAGAATAGAGCCAATACAGACAAATATAAATTAGCACAAGACTCACGAAGAGCCTGTGATTTTAGTAGGACCTTATATTGATGAAAACGTGTATCAGTACAATGAAAAGACAATATTAGAAAAATACAGGTTGATTACTCATAACCACCCTGAATATTGGGATACTCTCTTGATCGAAATTAAAAGGAATTATCCAAATGTTAGAACGATGAAAGTTAATCAAATTGAAATTACTAAACGTTTTATTGAGCAAGGGCTTGGAATTTCATATTTACCATATTCTATGGTTAGGGAAGAAATAAGTATGAAAAAATTGAAAGAAATAAAGTCAGATAAAATCAATCTACCCTTTTCATCAACATATATTTTAACAAAGATAGAAACAAGTGAAACCTGTGCATTTATTAGATTTTTTAAAGAAAAAATTTCAAAGTTTTAATCTCTAAGTACATTTTCTTTCCCTTCGTCTTTAACAGGTCAGATTCTTCAAGGGTAAGATCATTTTTTTATTATAAAAGAAAGTTTGTGAATTATTACACTTAAACTAAAGGGTGCTAATGTTCAATAAGAAGAACAGATGACTACTAAATCAGCAGTCTATTTATTTTACACAAAATTGTCGAAAAATATCGAAAAAACTTACTTGCTTCATTGAAGAAAGTAAGTTACGCTTTAATTAGTAAATTATGGAGATGGATTATATGAATGGACTTAGGAAAGGCAGTAAGGATCTAATCAAAGAAATTAACCGTTCCATAGTAATTAACTTAATCAGGAAGTCAGGCAGAATCAGCAGGTCTGATGTTTCTAAAATTACCAAAATGAGTTTATCGACAATTACTTATATTGTTGATGAACTGATGGCTGTTGATTTAGTGAGAGAAGTAGGTGTAGCTACTTCAACTGGTGGCAGGAGACCGGTTCTACTTGAGTTTAATGCGGATTATGGCTATACGGTTGGGGTGAAGATTGAGGAGAAAAGAGTATTATTCGCTTTAACCAATTTAAATGCCGACATTTTGGATTTAGTAGAAAAGAAGTTTAACAGATTTGATAATATCCAGGATGTTGTAGCGATGATAGCTGGTGAAATTAAGAAGCTTTTACAAATTGCTGATAAGCCAATGGAGCAACTTATGGGTATTGGAATCGCAGCTTCTGGATTAATTAACCGCCAGGAAGGGACGATTGTTAGATCATCAATGCTGGGATGGGAGAAAGTACCTTTATGTCAATTATTAAGCGAGCAGCTGAACAACATCCCTGTATTCATTGATAAAAATGTCAACGCTTACACCATGGCTGAATTATGGTATGGAGAAGGAAAGGAACTATCAAACTTCGTCTGTATGTCTGTTGGTGCCGGCTTAGGTATGTCCCTGGTGGTCGATAAGAAAATTTACTATGGAGAATCAGGGGGAGCTGGTGAGTTTGGCCATACGGTAATGAAGATTGGCGGGTATCCTTGTCACTGCGGACAAAAGGGTTGCCTTGAAATGTATGCATCTGAATTCTTTCTATTTAACCGAGGCAGTGAAATAAAAGAAAGCTACCCTGAAACAATTATTGAAGATTTTTCATTTGAAGAAGTATCCACTGCAGCAGAAAAAGGTGACGCACTAGCAATCGAGCTGATGAATTCATTTGGTGAGAACCTTGGATACGGAATACTAAATGCAATTAACGCACTTAATCCCCATACAATTTTACTTATTGGAGAAGGAATGAAATACAAGCACTTATTCCTGAATGCCGCTGTAAATATTGCGAAAGTGAATTTTTTCTCGGCAGCGAAGATCCAAACAGAAATTAGACCAACACAACTTGGAGATGATTCATGGTTAAAAGGAGCGGCTTTACTTGCAATCACACATTTGTTCCAAGCTCCGATTTATGAAGAATCTAAATCTATATTAAATTGAGGTGAGAACATGGTTGGAATGACAAAGAAAAAGACAGCCTTTTGGGTAGCTGTGTTCCTTTTGCCCAATTTAATAGGTTTCTTAACTTTTATCGTTTTCCCGCTTTTATCATCATTAGCCATTAGCTTTACGAACTGGGACCTAATATCCACTATGGAATTCGTCGGTATTGATAATTATAAACACCTAATGGCTGACAAAGAATTCTGGGCAGCGTTTACCCATACGGTAACTTTCATTATTGGATATTTACCTTTAGTGATGATTTTCGGATTGGCTTGTGCTCTGCTGCTTAATCGAAAAGTAAAATTTAGAGCCTTTTTCAGAGCTGCGTATTTTTTACCCGTAGTTACATCCTGGGTTGCCGTATCTCTTGTCTGGAAATGGCTGTTTAACCCGAGTTACGGTTTAATAAATTACTTCTTATCATTTGTTGGTATTGAGGGGCTGAATTGGCTCCAGGATGAAAATCTTGCAATGCCAGCTATCATCATCACAAGTGTCTGGAAAGACATTGGTTTTGTTATGGTACTTTTCTTGGGCGGCCTGCAAAATATTTCAACCTCCTACTACGAAGCCGCAGAAATCGATGGGGCAAATTCCTGGAAGAAATTCTGGAATATCACCCTCCCGCTTTTGACACCTACGACATTTTTTGTAACCATCATTTCTTTAATTAACTCATTCCAAGTTTTTGACCAGGTCATGATCATGACTGAAGGCGGCCCTGGCGGCGCTACAAATGTGCTAGTTCAAAACATATACAATCATGCTTTCCGGTATTTTGAAATGGGCTACGCTTCCGCAATGTCATGGATTTTATTCATAGTCATATTTGTGATTACTTTGATCCAGATGAAAATGCAGAAAAGGTGGGCGGATTGAATATGGGAATGAATACGGTTACAAAACAGTCAACTGTCCTTCAGAAACAATATCAACTTACAAGTCTCAGGATATTTAAAAAAAGTTTACTATACATCGTTTTAATCTTAGGTGCAATTGCAATGCTGCTTCCTTTTCTATGGATGATTTCAACTTCATTAAAGAATCAAGGAGCAACTATGGTCTTTCCACCACAGTTTATCCCTGATAATACAACCTTTCAAAACTATAAGGATGTGACCGGGGTATTCCCAATGCTTCACTTTTTGGGAAACTCCTTGTTAGTAGCGGTTCTCACAACTTTGGGCCAATTGCTTTTATGTTCAATGGCAGCATATGCGTTTGCCAGGATGCAATTTGGGGGCAGGGATAAACTTTTCCTGTTATACCTGGCAACTATGATGGTTCCGGCACAGGTCACGATGATACCACAGTTTATTTTAATGAAAAACTTTGGTTGGCTAGATACATATCAGGCACTGATCGTCCCAGGATTATTTAGTGTTTTTGGAACCTTTTTGTTAAGGCAGGCATTCTTGTCCATTCCGAAAGAACTTGAAGAGGCTGCATTCATGGATGGTGCCAATCATTTTTCAATATTTTGGCGTGTAATCATGCCGTTGTCTAAACCTACACTCGCGACTTTAGGCATCTTTTCATTCATGCAATCATGGAACAATTACTTATGGCCACTTATTGTAATCAATGATAAAAGCTTTGCTACTTTGCCGCTAGGATTATCTCTTCTGCAAGGGAGGTGGGAAACGAATTGGAACATGATGATGGCAGGTGTAGTCATTAGTGTTTTGCCAATACTTGCAGTCTATCTATTTGCACAGAAGTACTTTATTCAAGGAATGACAATGAGTGGAATGAAAGAATAATAAGGGGGAATTAGGATGACTCAGAAAAAGCTTATTTCGGCTATTGTTTTACTATTTATGCTTACTTTTACAGTATTGGCAGGATGTTCTGATTCGGAAAAAAGTTCTGGAGACAGCAAAGATGAAAAGGTAACCATCAATTACTTTACGTTTTCACCAGGTACTGACCATGAAAAAGACCTTCAGGATATGATCAGTGCTTTTGAAAAGCAAAATCCTAATGTGAAAGTAGATTATGAGATTGCTGCTTATGATGATTATTTTACGAAACTGCAAACCATGATAGCTGGCGGTAAAGCACCGGATGTATTTGAGCTTAACTATGAAAACTTCGTTAGTTATGCCTCAAAGGGAGCTTTGGCAGACCTATCTAAATACATTGAAGAAGATAAAGACTTTGATCCATCTAAATTAAATCAAGAAGCATATAAAGCTTATCAATACGAAGGAAAGCAATATGGAATGGTAGAGAGCTTTTCAAACGTTGTCACTTTCTACAATAAAGACTTGTTTGATAAAGCAAAAGTAGATTATCCAACTGCAGATTGGAAATGGGAAGATGAATTAGCTGCAGCTCAGAAAATCACAAATAAGGATGAAAAGATCTGGGGTACTTATGCACCGATTCAGTTCCATGAATTCTATAAAGTCATTGCTCAGAATGGTGGATCTGTATTCAATGAAGATAAATCAGAAGTAACAATCGATAGCCCTGAAAATGCAGAAGCTCTTCAATATATGGTTGATAAGCTGAACAAATATAAAGTAACTCCTTCTGTAGGTGATCTATCTGGCCAGTCACCAGAAGATTTATTTAAGAATGGTCAAATTGGAATCCTGCATACTGGAATCTGGATGCTATCCGCTTTTAAAGATGCACCATTCAAATGGGATATTGCACTTGAAGCAGGCAATACACAAAAGGCTCACCACTTCTTCGCAAATGGATTAGCAGTTTCAAAGGACTCGGATGCTCAAAATGCTGCATATAAATTTGCACGCTTCATGAGCGCTAGTGACGAAGCGGCAGAAATTCGAATTGCAAGTTCATGGGAACTTCCAGCAATCACAAATGAAGAGATTTTAAAGCCTTACCTGGAACAAAGCCCTCCAGAAAGCAGGGAAGTTATTTTTGAAGCCATGGATACGCTTGTTTTACCTCCAGTAATTGAAGATTGGAGTAAAATGAGTGACCTGATCACTAAGGAACTAGAAAATGTGGTGAATGGTAAAAAGAGCCCTGAAGAAGCATTAAAAGTTATGCAGGGAGAATTAGAGAAGTTGAAGTAATCAAATCTGGAGAAGGATATCTAGTCATCCTCATATCCTTCTCTTCTAACATAAGGGGAGAGACATATGGATCCAAAAATGATGTACAGTAAGCTGCTTAAAGCTCATGTATTCCAGTTAAATAGCGATTATCCATCCTCGGAAGAAATTCTTCTTAATCATAAACCTCAACTCGATAAAGACAGCATATACCTTATTGCTACCTGGCTATGGAATGTGAAGAACCATTTAAAAGAAAAGAACAGTGAAAGTTTGAAAGAAATTAATCTTCAACCCTATTTAACGTTTCTCCAGGAAAATTGGAGAAAACCTTTTGATTGTATCTGGGGAGAGGGCAAAAAAGATATTCATGTTTCGAACATTGCAATGGTATATGCGGCATTAACCGAATCCAAAAATAGCCTACAACAATATGAACTCCAAAAAACAATCACGGAAATCAGAGATTTTGTCTTTGACTCTTTACTTTCTGGTGGGATGTTGCTTAATGCG
The DNA here is from genome assembly GCF_002860225.1 of Bacillus sp. V33-4. NCBI lineage: Bacteria > Bacillati > Bacillota > Bacilli > Caryophanales > Bacillaceae > Bacillus > Bacillus sp. V33-4. The sequence goes on along the minus strand of NZ_PGVC01000045.1, from coordinate 12,669 downwards.
GTCGAAGAACGGCAAATTTCATTGGATATGCTTACCGCAGTTATGCCATATGGATTGTTTTCTCCGGAGGACTTAATTGTGGTCGAAGCAGTTGGTCAAATTGAAAGACAGTTAGTGAATAAGGCAGGAGTACTTAAAACGATTGAAAGCAAGAAAGAATCTTCTTCAGCAACCGCGCTATTGTCATTATATTTTTTGGAAAAGGGCAACTATGAAAAAGCGAATACATATTTAAATTTGGCAAAAAGGTTGATTGAAAAAGAGTCGACAGAGGAATCCGAGCTTGGAACAGTGATTATTGAAATTATAGAACACTATAAGGTTGATTCAATAGAAGAGTACAAAATTGTACATACACCATATGGCAATCATAACATTTACGAACCACAGCTTACAGAACGCAGTCCTCAATATCCGACTACTGAAGAGCCTATAACAGTAGCATGCCAGGTATGGCCTGAGGGAGAAGTAGATTCGGTTTTATTGACTTTAAAATCAGCTAGCGGTGAAATTGTAAAGACAAATGAGTTGACCAGGAAATATGTTGAGGATAAAAAAGTGTACATATGGACTGGAACTATAGAGCCCCTGACCAAGCAGGAGGAATTCAGTTATCAATTCTCTGCTTATAAAGGCGGGAACCTTAAGGTGCAATCAGAATGGTATTCAATCACACCTCTAAAACGACGGGTATTAAATGAATACCGCTTATTTGAAAAGGCTGAGAATGAAGTTGTCTTGTTAGGAAAAGATGAAGATGGTTTTTCACTGCAGTTCAATCTGGGGTTCAATGAAGACCAGTTTTATATGAATATTGATTCCAATACTAATCAAACCATTTTCCATGAAGAGAGTAAAGATATTAATCTTAGGTCCCTAAATCAAGAATATATTGTTGACCTGAAGTTAGATCCATTTTTTATTTGTCTCAAGGATGCCGACAGAACTCTTTTAAAGTCTCATGAATTCCTTCCGTTCATTGAATGTACGACTGATGAAAATCAGTTTATAAGAGATTTAAAGCTTAACTTGCATACACCGTCGAACGAAAGCTTTTATGGATTTGGTGAGAGATATAACGCTGTTGAGCAGCGCGGGAATATTATTGATTGCTATGTTTATAACCAGTATCGTGATCAGGGTACAAGGACTTATATGCCAGTTCCTTTTTTTATCAGTTCACTGGGATATGGCTTGGTGGTTAATACCAGCAGGTACACCCATTTTGATATCGCTCACTCATTGAGGGATGCCATGTCTATTAAGATACGGATGTCAGAAAAAGAACAAAGTACATCCATTACGGCATTCTTAGGAACACCAAAAGAAGTGATTGAAACCTATACTTCGAAAACTGGAAAACCAGTATTACCACCAGTTTGGGCTTTTGGACCCTGGATGTCGAGTAATAACTGGGACAGGGACAGTCTAGTCCGTTCAGAAGTTGAGAAAACTAATGGCTATCAGATACCAGCGACTGTTCTGGTCCTGGAACAGTGGAGTGATGAAGCCACTTATTATATGTTCAATGATACCCAATATAATGTGAAAGGTAATGGAGATAGCCATTCCTACAACGAAATGGAATTTTCTGAATGGGGACGTTGGCCGGATCCTAAGGGGTTGTTTAAATACCTGCATGATAATGGGCTAAAAGTTCTTCTATGGCAGATTCCGATTAAAAAGTACTTGAACAGGCAAACGGATCCACAAAAAGACGCAGATGAAAAATACATGCTGGAAAATGGATATGTTGTCAAAAAGAAAGATGGATCTCCATACAGAATGCCTGAAGGATGGTTTAAGGAAAGTCTGTTGATGGACTTTTCAAATCAAGAAGCCAAAGAATGGTGGTTTAGCAAACGGAAGTATCTGCTTGAAATCGGAGTGGATGGATTCAAAACAGATGGGGGGGAATTCGTGTTTGGAGACGAATTGCTGTTTGCTGATGGGAAAACTGGCGATGAAATGCGCAACTTGTATCCAAATAATTATATAGAGGCTTACTACAGATTCGCAAATGACTTTAAAAGCGGAGATGCAATAACCTTTAGCCGTGCAGGATATATGGGAGCTCAAAACTTCCCTGCTCATTGGGCAGGGGATGAGAGATCGACTTTTGACGCCTTTAAGCGATCTTTGGCTGCAGGTATCACTTCTGGAATGTCAGGAATTCCATTTTGGGGCTGGGACTTAGCAGGATTCAATGGTGATATTCCAACGGCCGAATTGTTTGTTAGATCTGCGGCGATGGCGGCCTTTTGTCCAATCATGCAATATCATGCTGAAAGCAAAGGTGAGTTTAATCAGGACCGCACTCCATGGAATATTGCGGAGAGAACCAAGCAAGACATTGCAATTGATGGATATCGATTTTATGCCAATGTCCGAATGAACTTGCTCCCTTACATTTGGAACGAAGCAAGAAAAACTAGTGAAACAGGCATCCCATTGATGCGCTCCTTGTTTATGGAGAACCCTGAAGATCAACGAGGTGAAGGAGTATTCGACCAATATTACTTTGGATCTTCTTTATTGGTTGCTCCTGTAACAGAAGAAGGTGCAACTTCTAGAAAAGTATACTTCCCTGAGGGAACCTGGTTTGATTTTTGGACTGGGAAAAGAATTGTTGGTCCTGCATATGAAATGATTGATTCACCAGTTGAACATATCCCTGTTTACGTTAAAGAAGGGGCAGTTATTTTAACGAATGTGGACCAATCCCTTCAATTAGGTTCTTGGGTATATAATGATATTACTAGTTATGACAGACCATTATTAAGGATTTACTTGAAGGAAGGATTATCAGAAACTATCAATGACCATCTGAATAATCAATGGAGTGTTGACGTCTTGGAAGAATCGGATAGGTGGACGATTACAGTAAACGGACCTACAGAAGATTTTGATGTTTATCATCCTGACGAAGCTAATCCAGAAGGAAAAGCTGTATTTGTAAACGGAAAGAAAAAAGCTTGAGTACATGGAGGAATGAATGTGTTAGATACAACTAGTTATGCAATCCTTCCATCACAGGAAAAAATCCAGGAGGAACCGAAATTACACGTTGGGTCAGTCAAATCTTTCTCCTGGAAAGATCATATGCTATCAGGGACTAATGAGCATGGTGAGTTCTTGATTTATTTTGCAGAAAAAAAGATTCCCAGGATTATAATAAATCCATTTGGAAAAGCAGACTCGGCATCGAGCATTGCTGTTTCACTTAAGCAAGTTCCTCTTGAGGCATCGTTTTATGAAACACACGATCATTTAATTATCAGTAGCGGGCCAGTAATGGTAGAGGTTGCAAAAGATACATTCGCAATAAGGATATCGAATGATCAAAAAACAATTTTCCAATCCGCCAGTCCTTCATCATTTTATAAAAGCAGTGGTGAAGTTTACTTTGATGTACTTATGGAGACTGAGGATGCCTATTATGGCTTTGGAGAGAAGACAGGTTTCTTGAACAAAAGAGGCTCGAAACTGTCGATGTGGAATACGGACGTTTATGCACCACACAATAAGGACACGGTCGAGCTATATCAATCCATCCCGTTTTTTACTGTTCATAATAAGCAGAGATCGTATGGGCTTTTCTTTGACAATACATTTAAAACCGAATTTGATACTCAAACATATTCAAATAAATACAGGATGAGTGCTGATGGAGGCCAAATTGATTTCTATCATTTTGTTGGAGAAGATTTAAAGGAAATCACCACCCTTTACAGCGAGTTGACCGGTAAAATGAGTCTTCCTCCAAAATGGGCGATTGGATATCACCAGTCCCGCTACAGTTATCGCTCAGAACAAGAGGTATTAGAAGTCGCCAATCGTTTCAAAAAAGAAGGAATCCCGTTGGATTGTATATTTTTCGATATCCACTATATGAGGGATTATCGTGTATTCACCTTTGATAAGGATCATTTTCCTCAACCTGACAATTTAATCTCAACACTATTAAATGACGGGATCAAGGTTGTGCCAATTGTAGATCCAGGAGTGAAAAAGGATGTTCAGTATCCGGTGTACACAGAAGGGGTAAAGAAGGGCCTGTTTTGTAAGTATCTTGATGGGCAGATTTATTATGGAGATGTCTGGCCGGGGAAGAGTGCATTTCCGGACTTCATGAATTCTGACGCAAGAAAATGGTGGGGTAGCTTACACAAGTTTTATACCGATCTCGGGATAGAAGGAATCTGGAATGATATGAACGAACCCTCTGTCTTCAATGAAAACAAGACCATGGATCTGGATGTGATGCATGATGTGGATGGAGAACCGAAACCTCATTTGGAAATGCATAATACTTACGGACTTTACATGAGCAAAGCAACTGCAGAAGGACTTGCGGAGCTTCTTCCCGATAAGCGTCCTTTCGTTTTGACCCGGGCTGGTTATGCGGGTATCCAAAGGTATGCCACCGTCTGGACGGGAGATAACCGAAGCCACTGGGAGCATCTTGAAATGTCACTGCCGATGATCATGAATCTTGGCATGTCAGGAGTTGCTTTTACTGGAGCGGATGTTGGCGGTTTCTCTTCTGACTGTACACCTGAATTGTTGACCAGGTGGACACAGGTCGGGGCTTTCATGCCTTATTTCAGGAACCATAGTGTACAGGACAGTATCCGCCAAGAGCCATGGGTATTTGGTGAAGACACAAATGAAATGGTTAAGAAGTACATCAAACTGAGGTATAAATGGCTTCCTTATCTATATTCGCTGTTCCATGAAACGTCCCAAACTGGAGTCCCAATCGTTCGTCCACTTGTAATGGAATATCCAGAGGATGAAAATACATTTAATATCAGTGATCAGTTCCTCTTGGGAAGCAACGTAATGATTACACCTATTTTAAGGCCAGGGATGACCCATCGATCTATCTATCTTCCGGAGGGAACCTGGTATGATTACTGGACCAAAGAATTATATCAGGGCGGAAAACATGTATTAATTGAAGCCGCCTTAGATAAGCTGCCGATTTATATAAAAGAAGGAACCATTCTTCCTATTGGGTCAGATGTTCAAAACACAACAGAAAAGCAAACCCTTGAGTTAGAAGTTTATGCTGGTGATAAAGGTGAGTTCCAGTTGTATGAAGATGATGGAAGCTCCTTTGGCTATAATGCGGGCCAATATTCCATTACAAATTTCCAAACTGAAATGAATGCTGGTTATCTGAGCATAAAGGTGAATATAAGCGGTGAAATGAAATGGAAAAGCCAAATAAAAAAGATGAAGGTATATGGCTGCTCGGGAGACGTTAGGGTTGAGAATTTATCTGAAGTAAGGGAGCCAGAGAAATGGAAAATAGAGATACTGTAATCGAAAAACTTATGAATGATCAACAATGGTGGAAAAAAAGTGTCGTATATCAAATCTATCCTAAAAGTTTTTACGATTCCAATGGAGATGGTATTGGGGATCTGCAGGGAATTATCCAAAAGCTTGATTACTTAAAAGAGCTTGGCGTGGATGTGATCTGGCTAAGTCCTATCTATGACTCTCCAAATGACGATAATGGTTATGACATAAGCGATTACTACCAAATAATGAATGAATTTGGAACAATGGAGGATTTCGACCAGCTTCTTGATGCTGCTCATCAGCGAGGATTGAAAATCATCATGGATTTAGTAGTGAATCATACTTCTGATGAACACTCCTGGTTTGTAGAATCGAAGAATGGCCTGGATAATCCGTATCGAGACTATTACGTTTGGAAGCCAGGAAAGAACGGAAAAGAGCCGAACAACTGGGGATCGATTTTCAGTGGGCCGGCATGGGATTATGATGAGAATACAAATGAATATTATCTTCATTTGTTTTCAAAAAAACAGCCTGATTTGAACTGGGAAAATCCAGCTCTAAGAAATGAGATTTATACCATGATGAAATTTTGGCTCGATAAAGGCATAGACGGTTTTCGTATGGACGTCATTAACTTTATTTCTAAGGTCCCTGGTCTTCCGGATGGGGAGGTTAAAGAAGGAGCAATGTATGGGGATGGCGGTCCATACTTCGTAAACGGACCAAAGATTCATGAATACTTGAGGGAGATGAATGAACAAGTTCTTTCTCATTACGATATTTTGACTGTTGGGGAAATGCCTGGTGCGAGTACTGAAGATGCGGTCATTTACACAAATCCTGAAAATAAGGAAATTAACATGATTTTTACCTTTGAACACATGAGCTTAGATAGTGGTCCTACTGAAAAATGGGATCTCAAACCTCTGAACCTGGTTGATTTAAAGGAGAATCTGACAAAATGGCAGACTGAATTGCATGGCACAGGATGGAATAGCTTGTATTGGAATAACCATGACCAACCAAGAATTGTCTCCCGGTTTGGGGATGACCAAGAGTACCGGGTGGAATCTGCCAAAATGCTTTCGACTTGCTTACACATGATGCAGGGGACGCCTTATATTTATCAGGGTGAAGAAATCGGGATGACCAATGTGAAGTTTGAATCGATCGAACAATATCAAGACGTCGAGACGTTAAATATGTTTAGAGAAAAACGTTCACTTGGAGTTCCAACAGAAGATATCATGAACTCAATTTATGTAAAAGGCAGGGACAATGCCAGGACTCCTATGCAGTGGAGCGATCATCCTCATAGTGGATATACAAAAGGCACTCCATGGATTGAAGTAAATCCGCGCTATAAAGAAATTAATGTAGAAGCAGCGCTAAAAGATAAAGAGTCTATTTTTTATCATTATAAGCATTTGATTTCTCTTAGAAAGAAACTGGATGTCATCACAAAAGGTGACTTCAATCTAATATTTAAGGATCATCCAAAGATTTTTGCATATGAGCGAAGATGTGAGAATGAAAAGCTTGTTGTGTTGTGTAACTTTAGTAGCGATGAAATTGTAATTGATGATAACAAATTATTGTCAGAAATCACTACAGGTAAATTAATTGTTCAAAATTATAAGGAGGTTGAAGCTGGATCCTCAATCACTTTAAGGGCTTTTGAAACGCTTGTATACCATGTGAAATAATAATTGTTTATCTATGAAGCCACCATACTGTGGTGGCTTCTAAAAAACATAGATAAAAGGCTTCTATGAAAAGGAGGTATAATTTTTTTATCTAACAAACTCAATTATTTAGTAAAGGAGAATGTTAATGAAAAAAACATTTAGTCTTTCTTTGGCAATGATACTCTTCTTCTCAACATTTATTGTTGCTCAGGCAATCGATGGGGTATGGCATAGCCCTTATGGAAAAGATGATTTGTATGAAATTGAATCTACAGAGAGATTCCCTCGTGATCCTGAAGCTGGCCAGAATGTTTATATTAAATTGAACACTTGGCCTGTTGAAATGGGGCAATCAACATGGGTGTCTTGGAAGAAGAATGGTATTCAACAACTGAATAAGAATGGTGACTGGAAATACAACGAAGGGAATAATACTTTTTGGGAAGTTAATTTAGGTTCATTTAATAAGGGGGATGTAATTGAATATTATGTTCACGCCAATAAAGATGGTGCTAATGAAAAGAAAATAGGGCCTTTTTCCTTTACAGTCACAGGCTGGGAAACTATTTCGAAAATAAATAGTGCAGCAAACTTAAATAATAAGGTGGAACTTTCTGCAACCCCCAATACAGGAAGCTTCCAGCCAAAAATAGGAATCTCTTTCACCTCAGATGAGACTTTTAGGTTTCAGCTATCTCCAAATGGAAGCTCAGCAACTACTTCAGGGTTATCTAACTACACACTTTCCGAGACTACTTCAGAGATCAATATTTCAACTTCTAAAATTAGAATCAATATTAATAAGAACCCATATAGATTAAGCGTCTATAAGATAGATGGCACCTTGATTGCAAAGGAATATGATCCATCTATAAATAGAAATGTGGGTTGGCTTACTGATGGTCGAGACCTGATTACAAAGGTACAAAACAACTGGTATACACCTACCAATGAAGAATTTTACGGATTTGGTGAGAGGTATAACAATATCCGCAAAAGAGGTACTAATGTAGATACCTATGTGTATAACCAATATCGAAATCAAAATGAAAAAACGTATACTGCAATACCGTTCTTTTTAAATACCAAAGGGTATGGTGTTTTGGTTAATTCAACTTATTACTCTAATTTTAAATTAGCAACAGAAAAAGCTGATATGCACACTTTTACCTCTGATTCTGGAGGGAAAAAGACCTCAATGCTTGATTATTACTTTTTCGGTGGAAATAGTTTTAAAGAAGTAATGTCCAACTATACTTCAGTAACTGCTAAGCCGACTTTACCTCCTAAATGGGCGTTTGGACTTTGGATGTCTGCAAATGAATGGGATCGTCAATCAGAAGTTATTAGTGCTATTAATAATTCAAAGCAACATGACATTCCTGCTACAGCAATTGTTTTAGAACAATGGAGTGATGAAAACACCTTTTATATCTTTAACGATGCACAGTATACATCAAAAGCGGGTAGTGAAGCCTTTAAATATTCCGATTTTACATTCCCGCAAGAAGGAAAATGGCCCAACCCTAAACAAATGGTAAACGATGTGCATGCTAACAACATGAAACTACTATTATGGCAAGTTCCTATTCAGAAATATACTTCTTACGCATATCAGCAAAAGGATAATGATGAGGCTTATATGATTTCTCAAGGATATGGCGTTAAAACTAAATCCGGCTCACCATATAGACTTCCATCAGGAACATGGTTTGGAGATAGTTTGCTATTAGATTTTACTAATCCACTTGCTGAAAAATGGTGGCTCTCCAAGAGACAATATTTATTAGATGAAATAGGTATTGATGGTTTTAAAACAGACGGTGGAGAGATGGTTTGGGGGAGAGATACTCTCTTTTCTAACGGTAAAACAGGCGATGAAATGAGAAACCAATATCCAAATGAGTATATTAGAGCATACTATGATTTTGCCAAACAAATTAACCCTGATAGTATGACCTTCAGCCGGGCTGGAACAACAGGAATACAAAAATATCCAGCATTGTGGGGTGGGGATCAAGATTCTTCCTTCTATGCATATCAGCAAGCTATAAATGCTGGTTTAACATCAAATTTGTCAGGGGTCCCTTTCTGGAGTTGGGATCTCGCAGGGTTTACAGGAAATTATCCTAGCTCTGAGTTATATAAGCGATCAACTGCAATGGCTGCGTTTTCCCCAATAATGCAGTTCCATTCCGAGAAGGCATCTCCATCTCCAAGCGAAGAAAGATCTCCGTGGAATGCAGCTGCTAGAACAGGAGACCAAAGTATTATCTCTACTTTTTCTAAATTTGTTAATACTCGGATGAATTTACTACCTTATATTTATAGTGAATCAAAGAAATCTAGTGATACTGGTATACCTTTAATGAGAGCCATGGTCTTTGATTATCCTAATGATTCAAGCACATATGGTTTAGATCAACAATATATGTTTGGTGATAGTTTGCTGGTTGCTCCTATTGTTAAAGAAGGTGAGACACTAAAACAAATTTATCTACCTGATGGTGAGTGGGTTGATTTTTGGTGGGGTGCCTCTAAACCAGGTGGAAGAACAATTAACTATTATGCAGGGGTAGATGATTTACCGGTAATTGTTAAGGATGGAAGTATACTTCCAATGAATTTAAATGAACAATATAAAGTCGGAGGAACGATTGGGAACGACTTAAAGAACCATACAAATCTAACTTTTAGAGTGTATCCAAAAGATACTTCATCTTATCAATGGTTTGATGATGTGAATAATAATACAAAAACAATACAGGTAGATGAAAATGAATCTTTAAGTAGAATTACTGTAACTCTACCTGGTATTAACCAAAAGACCACATTACAAGTTCTTGCATCCAAGCCGAGTAATGTGTTGCTAAATGGTGTGGCTATGCAAAACTTCCAAACTAAACAGGATTTTATTAACTCTACTGGGTGGTACTATGATTCTTATGAAAAACTAACTTATATTAAAACTTCAGCAGGTACTTCATCCAGGACTATTTCATTAGAAGGAGTAAATAAGTCTGAATATGAAGCGGAATTTGCAACTTTAACAAGTGTGACTACAAATAACAATCATATTGGATATACAGGTACTGGATTTGTGGATGGTTTTGAAACTTCCGGGGACAATATTACCTTTGATGTTCAGGCTGAAGCAACAAGATCATATAAACTTAAAATTAAGTATAGTTCTGCAGGAGGGAATGCCAAGCGGTCTGTTTATGTAAATAACACCAAAATCACAAGTTTGACTCTTCCACAGACAGCAAATTGGGATACATGGGGGCTCGGAGAGATGACTGTATACCTGCAAAAAGGCGTCAATACCATAAAGGTACAATTTGATTCAACTGATAGTCTAGGTATAAACGTAGATAACATTTCTATTAAACCATTATAAAAAAAGGGGGGGAAACCCCTCTTTTTGGGAGTGATATGATTAAATGAAAAAGTATTATAAGTATATAACTATAATAATATTTTCTCTTTTTATCCCATTATTAGCCGCGCCGCAAACAAACGCGTACACTTCATCATTAGGAAATGTTTTGAATGTAAATGTGACTGCAGATAAAGCCGTTTTAACGATTGATAATGGGATAGAACCAAATGATGATATATTAGAAATTAAAGTTCTGAAATCAGACTTATTGGAAGTTAACTATAGACCTAATGGGATTTCATACAGTCCAGATACTCCCATGATAGATTCCAGTAAACAATGGTCACAAGTTGGAGCTAACATTCAGAATCTTTCAGAGAAGTTGTTAATAACAACTTCAGATATGATTGTTGAACTAACCAAATTACCTGCACGAATGACTGTAAAAAAAAGCGATGGAACCATATTACTCTGGGAGCCATCCGATGGTGGTGTATTTTATGATGGGATAAAGTTCCAGCATAATCCATCTCATAATATCTATGGAATCAGAAGTTTTGATGCCTTCGATAATGGAGGGGATTTGTTAAGGAACAATAGTAATCATCCAGCACATGCTGGTCAACAAGGTGATTCAGGCGGACCGTTTTTATGGTCAACAAGCGGTTATGGTGTGTTAATTGATAGTGATGGAGGATATCCACTAACGGAATCAGCAACCGGAAAACTAGAATTTTATTATGGTGGCACACCAGTAGAAGGTAGACGATATACTAAACAAAACGTAAAGTATTATCTTATGATTGGAGAACCAGAGAAAATAATGAAGTCATTCTCAGATGTTACTGGAAAATCTCCTCTCTTACCTAAATGGGGACTAGGATTCTCCAATTTTGAGTGGGATACGAACGAATCTGAAATGACTAACATGGTTGACACATATAGAGCTAAGAATATTCCTATTGATAGCTATGGATTAGATTATGACTGGAAGAAGTATGGAGAAAACAATTATGGGGAATTTGCCTGGAATACAACAAAATTCCCAAGTGCTTCAACTACGGCATTTAAAGACTCTATGAATAACAAAGGCATAAAAATGATTGGTATTACAAAGCCGCGAATAGTAACAAAGGATGCTTCTAATACTCGTACACAGCAATATTATGATGCTGAAGCAGGAGGTTATTGGTACCCAGGGCATAATGAATATCAAGACTATTTTATTCCAGTAACAGTTAGGAGTATCGATCCTTATAATTCAGGAGCACGTACTTGGTTATGGGATAAATCGAAACCGGCTTTTGATAAGGGCATTGTTGGATGGTGGAATGATGAAACAGATAAAGTTTCTTCAAATGGAGCTGAATACTGGTTCGGAAACTTCACTACAACACATTTATCACAAGCAATGTATGAAGGGCAAAGAAGTTATACAAATGGGGCTAAACGTGTGTGGCAAACAGCAAGAACTTACTATCCTGGTGCACAACGATATGCAACGACTTTATGGTCTGGAGATATAGGAATTCAATTCCGAAAAGGAGAAAAGGTAACGTGGGCTGCTGGAATGAAAGAGCAAAAAGCAGTCATGCTCTCATCGATTAATAATGGGCAGCCTAAGTGGGGAATGGATATTGGTGGATTTAATCAAAACAGTGGAACAACTAATAATCCTAATCCTGAACTATACACCCGATGGATGCAATTTGGTGCCTTTACTCCTGTTTTTCGTGTTCATGGTAATAACTATCATCAAAGGCAACCGTGGTTTTATGGAAAAACTGCTGAAGAGATAACCAAGGGGTATATACATCTACGATATAAACTTTTTCCTTATATGTATTCCAGTGAAAGAGAGACTTATGACACAGGTGTAGGGCTAGTAAGGCCACTAATGTGGGAATATCCAAGTGATCCAAATACAGCTAACAATACAGATTCCTGGATGTTCGGTGATAGTTTACTAGTTTCACCGATTGTTGAAAAAGGCCAAAAATCTAAAAATATATATCTTCCAACTGGAAAATGGATAGACTATTTTAGGGGTATAGAGTACACAGGATCGCAGACTATAAATTATGACACTAGCGTTGCACAAAAAATCTATGAAAAAGTCAAGGATGAAAAAATGGAATAAAAATCAAAAATATTCCATTAAATAACTTAACGCAATATTCAGTTTTTATTTATTTGAGTAACTGAGAAAAAAGGATAAGAGGACCTAGTTGAAGGTAGTCCTTATCCAGTTTTTTACAAATTAACAAATAGGGTCATAGTTTT